>NZ_JABUMQ010000188.1:0-22017 GCF_013336645.1 Myxococcus sp. CA039A
AGAGACAGCCACCGCGCCGACCAGGGCCCAGCGCGAGGGCCTCGCCCGCCGCTTCTTCTCCGGGTCGTCCGCCAGCGCGTGCAGCAGCGCGTTCATGGAGGAGGGACGCTTCGCCGGATCGGTGCTCAGCCCCTGGAGGAGCGTGCGCGCCACCCACGCGGGGACCTGGGAGTCCTCCGGCGGCGCCACTCTGCCCGCGCGCTGAGCCGCGCGCAGTTCCGCCACGGTGTTGCCCTGGAAGGGGAGCTGGCCGTACAGCCCCTCATAGAGGGACACGCAGAAGGCATACAGGTCGCTGCGCGCGTCTCCCCGTTGGCCTCGGAACTGCTCGTCCGCCATGTAGCTCGGCGTCCCCATCCACTGGCTCGAGCGCGTGGTCAGCGGCGCGAGCGCCACGGCCGGCGGCGCGGGGAGGCGTTGCGCGGGGACCTCGCGCGGCTCGTCCACCGAGGCGGACTCGAGCCAGGCCAGGCCGAAGTCCGTCACCCGTGCCCGCCCGTCCTGGCCCACCAGCACATTGTCCGGCTTGAAGTCATGGTGGATGAGGCCCGCTTCGTGGGCGGCGGCCAGCCCCTGTCCTGCCGCCAGGTACTGCGCCAGCACCTCGGCCCACGGGCGCCCCTGCTGCCAGCGGCGCAGCGTCTGCCCCTCCACATATTCCATGGCGATGAAGAGCGCGCCGTCCTCCAGCGTGCCCGCGTCGTACACCGCCACCACCTGGGGGTGGCTCAGGCGGGCCATCGCCTGCGCCTCGCGCACGAACCGGGCCTGCTCCTCGTCGCGGCGGCTCTCTCCCGCGCTCCAGGGGCGCAGCAGCTTGAGCGCCACGCGCCGATCCAACCGCGCATCATACACGCTCAGGACCACCCCCATGCTGCCCTGGCCCAGCGTGCCCAGCACCGTATAGCGACCCAGCAGCGTGTAGCCGGGCTCGAGGGGGGGAGCCTTCGTGGGCTCCCCTTCATAGGGCCAGGTGGTGGGCCCCCCGTCCTCGAGCCTGGGCAGCGACTCCCCGTCGCGGGAAGGGACCTCCTCGGCATGCCCGCCGCGAGAGGCCTTCTCCCAATGCTCGTTCCTCATGGCCGCCTCTCCCCGTACATGCTGCACTCTCCAGCCCCGTCGGCGGCGTTGCGCGGATACTACTGTATCCAGGCGCAGGGACCGATGACGCGCGCGGCTGCTCGGGTGGTACCCGTTGTTACCAGGGCGCGACTTTGACACGCGGGAGACCCGTGCCTGGAGCCCGCTTCGCGGGGGCTTACCCACGCGTCCGCCGCGTTCAGGGCCGCTGGAGTGTCGAGGCGCTGGAAACGGGTGTGATCACGCCGAGGGCCCTCCCTGGGCACACGCGTTATCAGTGACAACACTCGTTACCAGGGCTCAGGAAGAAGCCAACCCCAGGATATCAAAGGGCTCTGCGGAAATAGAGCCGTCCCAGCGAGGGTGGCGCGCTGCGTGCACAAGGGCCGCGCGCCGTAACCGTTCACTGGAGAGGCTCACCATGATGAATGCAGTATCCAAGGCCCTGGCGCTCCTGGCGCTCACTGCGTCCACCTTCGCGTCCGCGCAGGATTACCAAGACACCACGCCGTATGTCGTCGACTCGGCGAAGTACCCGTACACGCTCTATCCGTCCAACACCCAGCTGGACGACAAGACTCCGTGGGAGACGCCGATCCTCCCGTTCAACCCGAGCAGCACCTACACGCCGCCGGAGCAGGACGCCGTCGTCCAGGGCGAGTCGGAGCTGCTCAACGCGCCCGTCTATCTCGACATGAATGACGGCATGAGGCACCTGCAGTACGGCCAGAAAACCATTCCGGAGGCCACCACGCAGAACGTGCCGCTGCCGACGGAGACGGTGCCGACGCAGGACCTGGCCGGGCTGAGCTCCGCGGGGCTGGGGGCGGCGCTCACCGGGCCCATCACCAAGAGCTACCAGCGCACCGAGCTGTTCGGTAACAACATCTTCGGCGCTGGCTACAACGTCAGCGCGGCCATCACCGCGACGCCCGCCACCAGCACCACGGCGAAGAAGCAGGAGGCGCTCACCGAGGGCCGGGTCCACGGCACCGCCTTCAACATCCAGAAGGAGCTGGTGCGCGGTCGCGCCACCGTTTGCGGGCAGCAGGGCGGCTGCAACAGCGGCAGCGCGGCGCTGTACGCCATGAGCGCGATGATCTGGAGCACCAGCCTCTCCGGCAACTTCGCGACGACCCCGATCAACTGGAGCCGGTCCTTCTTCTCCGTGTCCAAGACGTTCATGGTCGGCCCTGTCCCGCTCACCGTGAAGGCCTCGCTGACGGGCGGCGTGACGATGCGCGTGAATGGCCAGGTGAACCCCCTGCTCGCCGCGATCACCGGCACCGTGGGCGGCTTCGCCAACGTGGTGGCCTCCGCGGCGGTGAACGTCGCCATCGCCAGCTTTGGCGTGACCGGCTCCCTGCAGCTGATCAACGCCACGGTGGCGCCCCTGGCCAGCCTCGACTGGGGCCTCTGCATGGCTTCATGGCAGCTCAAGGCGCCCCTCAACCTGAACGCGCTCTCGGGCACGCTGACGGGGTTCGTGAAGATCAAGCTCCTGTTCTTCAAGAAGACCTGGAACGTCACCATCGCGAACTGGTCCGGCATCGTGAGGAACCTCGTCCTGTACAACGCCTCCGGCTCCATCTCGGCCTCGGGCTGCTAGCCGGGCTGACCCTGCCACCGCGCGGCCGCGCCCCGGAGGCGCTGGCCGCGCGCGGGGCGGGATGACCGGGCGTTGGCTCCTCGACTGAGCAATCGGCCGAGGAGACCGGGCCCACCCCTCCAACCAGAACTGAAGCGGCCAAGGCCGCTGACTCGGGAGTTTCCCATGCGGAAGTCGGTGAACGTGGGCGGCAAGACCTTCAGCAAGGTCCTCGGGGTGGGGCTCTCCCTCCTCCTCGTGAGCCTGCTGGGGCTCTGGGGGTGGGCATCCCGGTCCGCCGCGGTGGCCCCCTCGGAGACGTCGCGGTCCCCCCAGGCCGCTCCCGCGGTGGCGGGCCTGTCGACGCAGCCCCAGGGCGTGTCTCACAGGCCCTTGGCGGGGACGCGGGCGTGGATCCCCGGGGCGCTCTACCGCTATGCCCTGAACGCTGAGCAGAAGATCTCCTTCCGCCCCACCCAGCCTGGCGCGCAGGTGCTGCCCGGCATGAGGTTCATCCTCCGGGGCGAGTGGACCGTGGGGGTCGTCTCCGCGGAGGCCGAGCGCGTCGACGCGCGGGTGAGCCTGCAGCTCTCCTCGCTGACGGTGGAGGTCGGCGACAATGGCCCTGTCGCCCCCGACGTCCAGCAAAACCTCGCCACGGCGTTGCAGCTCCCCTTCTTCCTCACGCACGACACGAGCGGTCGGGTGACGCTCACGCACTTCGAGCAGGCGGCCGACCCGCTCGTGCGAGGCATCCTCCGGTCCATCGTGGCGAGCTCCCAGTTCGTCGTGGTCGGAGCGCCGGGCGCCACCTGGAGGGCGGAGGAGCTCGACACCACGGGGCGGTACAGCGCCGGGTACCAACGCCTGGAGCCGGGCCGCTTCGAAAAGCGCAAGCTGTCCTACTCCCACGTGGCTTTCCCGCAGGGGCTCGAGCCGCTGGGCGAGCAGGTCCGCATCGACGTGAGCGCCCGAAGCACCTTCGCGCTGGAGCAGGACCTCTGGACGAGCTCGCTCGATGCCCAGGAGCGGGTGGAGGTGGAGGCGGGCCAGACCATGTCCCCCACCACCTATGAGTCCTCTCTGAGCCTGAGCATGCTGGAGCGCCGCGTGGACCCGACGTTGATTGGCGCATTCGTGGCGCGCCGGGCCTCGCTGAGCTCCGCCGCCATGTCCGCCTTCCAGGGCATGGAGCAGGACCCGATGGACCAGTACCGCCAGGTGCTGGGCGGCAAGGACTTCGACACGCTGATCAAGGAACTGCGCGCGCTCCCGGAGGAGCCCACGGCTCGTGACGAGGTGCGCTCCATTGCCCTGGAGCGGCTGCGCGCGCTCTTCATGCTCCACCCCTCCGAGGCCGCGAAGGTCCCCGTCATCATCCGCGCGGGCATGGCTCCGCTCGCGGCCAGCCCCATGCTCGGCGCGCTCTCCGCGGCCAGCACCCACGAGGCCATTCAGGCCCTGGCGGAGGTCACGGGTGATCGCTCCATCCCCCATGACATCCGCATGGACTCGGTGGCCGCGCTGGGCGTGGCGAAGGATCCCACGGCTGAGGGCCTCGAGGCCCTTCGCGGCGTGGCGGGCGAAGAGGACGGGATGCTGCGCGACACGGCCAGCCTGGCGCTCGGCAACGCCGCGGCCCAGCTGACCGACACCGACCCCAAGGGCGCGGAGGACCTGGTCGGCGAGCTCACCCGTGGCTATCGCTCCGCCTCCACCGCGGAGGCGCGGGTGGGGGCGCTCAACAGCCTGGGCAACACCCGCTCGCCGAGCGCGCTCGCCACGCTGGAGGACGCGCTCCAATCGCAGGATCCCCGGGTGCGCCAGGCCGCGCTCAATGCGCTGCGCATCATCCAGGACCCTCGCGCCGACCAGCTCCTCGCCATGCATCTTCTCAAGGATCCGGCCCCGGAGGTCCGCCAGGCCGCCGTCTTCGCCAGCAACTTCCGGCCCCTGGCGCCCCTGCTGCCCGCCCTGGCGCAGGCGCTGCGCATGGATCCCGCGGACGGGGTGAGGAGCGAGGTGATCCACCTGCTGGGTGACCAGCGTGCCCTGGTGCCTGAGGCCCTGCCCTTGTTGGCCTGGGCCAGCCAACACGACGCGAACCCGGACCTCCGGCAGGCGGCCGCGGTCTTCGTCAACACGCCCACGACGCGCAGCTCCTCTCCGTAACGAACACTCACCGGCTTTCCGCGCCGCATGGCGCGGCATGAACAAGCAAGGACATTCCGATGTCGCGAAAGATCTGCGGGGCCATGGCCCTGGTGGTGGTGACGATGGTGTTGCCAGCACAGGTGCGGGCGCAACCTCTGCTGCTGGGCCGATGCACCGTCGACAACCTGTCGACGAGTGACATGGCGAAGCTGCGAGTCGAGTGGGCTCGCAAGTGCGCGCTGAACCAGAACGTCGGGCATCCGGGGGCCGCGTTCAACACGGGCCTGAGCTCCGCGAGTGGTGGGACGCTGAAGGACTATCTGGAGTCGGACCTGGAGCGGAACTCGATGGGAGAGGGCTCGTTCGCGGGCTCGAACTTCCAGGTGAACAACGCGGCCATGTTCGCGCTCTATAACTCGGGCCCCACCTACCAGGCGTTGGACACCGACGGTTACCAGCAGTGGTCACGCGACTCGTGGCGGAGGAAGGGACGCCCGCTCTACCCCACCTTCGGCACGACGCCCGACATCGCCGATGGGGACAACCTCCAGCTCTTCCCTCACAAGGAGCTGGCGAACTGCAGGCTCTACTTCGACAAGGAGAGCACCCAGCCGGCCTTCACCGCCTTCTATGTGAACGGCTACTGCGAGTCGGCCTGCTACACCGCCGAGCAGAAGATCCTCTTCGCCGACGGCGACCTCCCCATCCGTGAGGCGATGGAGGCGCTGCGTGAGGATTTGATCACGCTGACGCCGGACTCCACGTTCGATGATCTCCAGCTCCAGCCGAACCTCACCTACAGCTACACGCGAGAGCTCCGGGACGCGGAGCACACGCTCTCTGTCATCACCGCCCGGTCTGGCGGTCAGCTCCGCCTCACCCTCGAGCACCCGGTCATCACCGGCGAGGGCCGCATTGTGCAGGCGCAGACCCTCAAGGTGGGCGACGCGCTGGTGAAGGCAGATGGCACCCTGGATCCCATCGTGGACATCCAGAAGGCCACCTTCTTCGGCAAGGTCTACAACCTCGCGCCGGTGACGACAGATCGGGTGTCCAACATCCTCGTGGCCCAGGGCTACCTGGTGGGCTCCGTGCGGTTCCAGAACGACGAGGTGGGCTACCTCAACCGCATCATCCTCTACCGGAGCATTCCCGCCGACGTGCTCCCCCAGGTGGAGAGCCCATGAAGCGCCCTCTCTACCTGCTCGTCATCGCAGGGCTCGCGGGGCTGGTGCTCATCGCCTCGGCGCTCGACGGCGCGGAGGACGCTGCCCCCGTGACGGCGGCTTTGGCGCAGGTCTCTCCCGCACCGACCTCGCTGGCTCGTGACACGGCGCCGGAGCCCACCCCCGCGCCTCGCCCGTCCCCCATGTCCGCGGCACCGGCGGCAGCCTCGGGGGACGACGGGGAGCCCGGCGAGTTCACCACCACCACCGACCGGGTCAAGGCGGAGATCTTCAAGATGGAGCCGGAGCTGGCTCGGTTCGACTCCTTCCGTGAACATGTCCTCCTCGATTCCAACGGCCGCGAGGACTACGAGGCGCTGCTCGCCGACACGCGGATGCATGAGCAGCTGCGCCGGGCGCTGAGCACCTCGACGGAGGCCGAGGAGACGCTGGAGTCCAGCTTCAAGCGCCTGATGCGGATCGACTACCTGCGCGAGGCGCTGGCCTGGAGGCAGAACCCGGCGCGCGCGCAGCTGGTGTCCACGGTCGAGCGCATCATCCTGAAGGACTCGTTCACCGCGGAGCTGTCGCCGGACGCCAGGCGCTCGATGGCCGCGACCCGGATGGAGCTCTTCGAAATCTTCGCGGACCAAGAGCCCGCGAGAGCGGGTGCCCTGGTCGAGGCCGCGAAGGGGACGCCGCTCGAGAAGCTGGTGCAGCACTTCGCCGCGCGCAACCAGCGTCGTCGGGTGAAGGAGCGGGAGCTGAGCGTCCAAGCACAGGCGCGCCGTGGCGCGACGCCCTGATGGGCCGCGCCACCCACTCATCGGTTGAAAGGGAGAGCAGATGCGAAGCGTGAAGAGCTTGAGCAGGTTTATCACCCTGGGCCTCGTCCTGGCCTCGGTGGGGGTGCTCGCCGCGCCGCCCCGGAAGTCAGGGCCGGGCCGGTTGATGCGGGCCGACAACCCCGTGACGGGCGAGTACCTGGTGGTGCTGAAGGAGAAGCCCGGGCGCGGTCTGTCGAGCATGGCGGCGAAGGCGGGCGCGCTGGCCAGGCAGTCCGGTGCGCGCGTCCTCACCACCCACGAGACCGCCTTTCGTGGCTTCCTCGTCTCCGCCAGCGAGGAGCAGGCCCAGGCGCTCGCCGAGGCTCCTCAGGTGGACTACGTCCTGGAGAATGGCATCGTCCAGCCCTCGGGCGTCCAGAGCCCCGCGGACTGGAACCTGGATCGGATCGACCAGGAAACCCTCCCGCTGGACAACAGCTACCTGGCCGAGGACGCGACGGGCGTCAACGTCTACATCATCGACTCGGGCATCCGGGCGTCACACCTGGAGTTCGAGGGGCGCGCCCAGGTCGAGTTCAACGCTGTCCCCGACCAGACCGGGGATGACGTCACCGGGCATGGCACCGCCGTCGCGGGGATCATCGGCGGCAAGACACATGGCGTCGCCAAGAAGGTCAACCTTCTCGCGGTGAAGGCGTTCAACGAGTTCGGGACGACCGTGGATCGCCTGGTGACGGCGCTGGAGTGGGTGGCGAACAACGCCGACACGCCGGCCATCGTCAACCTGAGCTTCACCGCCGCGAGCGAGATTCCGGCCATCGATGCCGCCGTGGATGTCGTCGCGATGAACCCCGGGCTCGTCGTGGTGATCGCGGCGGGCAACGCGAACATCGACGCCTGCGGCTGTTCGCCGGCCCGCCTCCAGCCGGATGCGGTCCACCCCTTCCGGACGCGCATCATCACGGTGGGCGCGATCGACGAGAGCCAGACGCGCTGGGTGGGCGTCACCAACGCGTCCAACAAGGGAGAGTGTCTGGACCTCTGGGCTCCGGGCGCGAACCTCCGCTCCGTGAGCTCGACCAGTGACACAGACTCGACCTTCTTCCCGCTCGAGGGGACCTCCTTCGCCGCGCCACACGTGAGCGGCGCGGCGGCCATCCTGCTGGCCAACGGCGTCGCTCCCGCCGACATCCCCGCGCGACTCATCAACGACGCGAGCGTGGGGCAGGTGGAGCTGGACTTCGGTGACACGAGTTCACCCAACCTGCTGTTGTACAAGCGCCCTCACGCCACGCCCCTTGTCAACGGCGCGGGCGTGAGCGTGTCCGACGTCACGGGCGGCCGGCAGAACTTCAAGCTGGACGTCCCCGCGGGCCGGCCCTCGGTGACGTTCTCCATCTCCGGGGGCACCGGGGACGCGGACCTCTACATCCGCCACGGCAAGTTCCCGGAGCTGCACGCCTACCAGTGCCGTCCGCTGCGCAAGGGCAACAACGAGACCTGCGTGGTGAACAACCCCGCGGCGGGCACCTGGCTCATCCAACTGGGAGCCTTCTCCACCTACACCACCACCTTGAAGGGCCAATACTGATGAGGACACAAGCGATGAAGCGCTGGAACGTGTTGTGGACGTCGACCCTTGCGCTCGTGGCGGCGTGTGGTGTGCCCGCCGGCGAGGACGTGAGCGCGTCGGATGTGACGCTGGCCACCCAGGAGTCGGCGCTGTGCGTGGGAGTGAGCTTCGACTCGCTCGAGGTGGAGGGGGTGAGTTCCTTCGCGGGAGAGCTGGCGGGCGCAGGCTCCTGGGTGGTGGGCAACGGCGCCAACGCGGTGTACCTGGAGTACTCCGTGGACGGCGCGGACCACGGCTTCGATGAGCGCGTAGGAGAGCAGGGGGAGTGGTTCTTCAGCGAGGCCGCGGCCGGACTCGGCTGTGGGGTGCATTCCTTCGTGGTGAAGGCCTCCCCCATGATCATCGACAGCAATGGCAACCGCGCCAAATGCGGCATCTCTCGGGAGGTGCTCCGCAACTTCGTCCAGTTCTGCCCGAGCGTGAACCCGGGCGGCTACCACACGCTGGAGGTGAAGTCGGGCGGCAACGTGTGGGCCTGGGGCTACAACTCCTATGGCCAGCTGGGCAATGGGCAGAGGACCCAGCGTCACGCGCCGACGCGGGTGAGGGGCCTGCGCCATGTCGTCTCCACTTCGGCCGGAGCCGAGCACTCGGTGGCGGTGAAAGAGGACGGGAGCGTGTGGACGTGGGGCTCCAACGCCTACGGCCAGCTCGGAGACGGCACCACCACGATGCGCACGGTGCCTGTGCAGGTGCCGGAGCTGACCGACGTCGTCGCGGTGGCGGCCGCTGGCTCGCGGACGGTGGCGCTGAAGGCGGATGGGACCGTGTGGACCTGGGGAATCAACTCATCAGGAGAGCTCGGGAATGGGACCACCACCAACAGCTTGCTCCCCATCCAGGTGCCCAACCTCAGTGGTGTCACCAGCATCGCCGCGGGCTTGTGGCACACGTTGGCGGTGAAGAAGGACGGAAGCGCCTGGAGCTGGGGGAGCAACGCCTACGGACAGCTCGGGGACGGGACCACCCTCAACAGGTCGAGGCCCGTGCTGGTGGCGAGCCTCACCGGCGTCCGCGCGCTCTCCGGAGGCATCGTCCACACGGTCGCCCTGAAGTGGGACGGCACGGCGTGGGGCTGGGGCTACAACAGCGCGGGTCAGCTGGGCAACGGGACGACCACCAACAGCTCCATCCCGGTGCAGGTGGCGGTGCTCACCCAAGCCGTCGAGATCGACGCGGGCGGTTATCACACCCTGGCCAAGCGGCAGGATGGCACCTTGTATGCCTGGGGCGACAACTTCTACGGCGCGCTGGGCACCGGGAACACCCTCAGCAGCTCCGTGCCAGTGCAGGTCCCGCTCGTGGGGGTGCGCTCGTTCGGCGCGGGCTATTACTCCTCCGTGGCCGAGCGGAAGAAGGTGAACATGTCCCAGGTGCACACCCTGTTTGCCTGGGGCTACAACACCAACGGCGAACTCGGTGATGGGACCACCACCCAGCGCTCCTCCCCCGCGGCCGTCGTGGTCAGCGGAATCGTGAAGACCGCTGGCGGCAATGCTCACTCGGTGGCCCTGGGGGCCGGTGGGACGGTATGGAGCTGGGGCTACAATGCCTATGGCCAGCTGGGCAACGGGACGACCACCCAGGTCGTCACGCCCACGCAGCTCCCGGGCCTGAGCGGCGTCATCGACGTGGAGGCGGGGGTCAACCACACGGTGGCGCTGAGCGAGGACGGCACCGTGGCCACATGGGGTTACAACTCCTATGGCCAGCTCGGCAACGGGACGAACGCCAACCAGCTCACACCGCAGTCCGTGCCGGAGCTGGACGGCGTCACCGCCATCGCCGCGGGCTCCACGCACACGGTGGCGCTGAAGGCGGACGGCACCGTGTGGGCCTGGGGCTCCAACCTCTACGGCCAGCTCGGAGACGGGACCTTCACCCATCGCTCCTCGCCGGTGCAGGTGCCGTCCCTCGAGAATGTCGTCTCCATCGCCGCGGGCTACTTCCACACGGTGGCGGTGAAGGCGGATGGCACCCTTTGGGTCTGGGGCTACGGCCCCCTAGGGCAGTTGGGCCTCGGGACGACCACCAACCATTCCGTGCCGGTGCAAGTCCCCGGACTCGGTCATGCCATCGCCATCGCCGCGGGCGGCTACCACACGGTGGCGCTGCTGACGAGCGGCCAGGTGTGGACCTGGGGTTACAACGCCTCCGGCCAGCTCGGCGATGCGACGACCACCCAGCGCTACTCGCCGGTGCAGGTCCCCGGCCTCACCAATGTCATCGCGCTCACCGCGGGGGGGTACTTCACGGCGGTGTTGAAGCGGGACGGCACGGTGTGGGCCTTTGGCTACAACCCCAACGGCCAGCTCGGAGATGGGTCGACGACCTCGCGCAGCACCCCCACCGTGACGCTCCTGAACTCCGTCGTGGACCTCTCCTCGGGCGACAACCACATGATGGGGCTGCGCAAGGACGCCTTCGTCCGGGCCTGCGGCTACAACAGCGCCGGCCAGCTCGGCGACGGGACGACCACCCAGCGCCCGACGCCGGTGCAGGTGACGAACCTCCCAGGTGATGGGAGCATCACCTTCCCCGGGGGAGGTGGCGTCGGCATGGGCATTCGCTGAGGCTCCGACGGAGGTGCTCCTGGCTTGCCGCGCCGTCGAGCGAGCCAGGAGACGACCCTCGTAAAACTGGGATTTCAGCTTGGAGGATGTTTTCTTGGGTCGGCTCCGGGTGGTAGCGTCCCTTACTACCAGTGGTTCCGGCCCCGCATGACAAGAGCCCGTCGTCGATGATGAGCACGACCCCCGATCCGGAGGTCCTGCTGCCCATGCTTCGACGGAAGCTCGTCATCCTGTCGGGGAGCGACGCGGGCCGCAGCTTCTCGCTCCAGGTCCGAAGCTACCGGCTGGGGACGGAACCGGCGTGTGACATCGTCCTGAACGACCGGACCGTCTCCCGGCAGCACTTGTCTCTGGAGGTGAGAGAGGATCGGGTGCTGGCGCGGGACCTGGGGTCTCGCAACGGCTCGTTCTGCGAGCGCATGCGCTTCCGGGAGCTGGAGCTGCGCATGGGCGCCATCGTCAGGCTGGGCGCCACCGAGCTGAAGGTCGTCCCCGAGGAGGTGCGCGAGCACATCATCCCGCTCTCGTCGAACACCCGGTTCGGGGGGCTGGTGGGGGGCAGCCGGAGGATGCGCGAGGTCTTCACGCTGCTGCAGCGGCTGGCGGCGGGGGACGCGGACGTCCTCATCCAGGGCGAGACGGGGACGGGCAAGGAGCTGTGCGCGGCGGGCATCCACGCGGCCAGCCCGCGCAGCCGGGGGCCGTTCGGCATCGTGGATGTCGCGGGCATCACCCCCTCGCTGGTGGAGTCCGAGCTCTTCGGCCACGTGAAGGGCGCGTTCACCGGAGCCCACTCGGAGCGGCCTGGGGCCTTCGAGCAGGCGGATGGAGGCACCGTCTTCCTGGACGAGGTGGGGGAGCTGCCGCTGTCGGTCCAGCCGCGCCTGCTGCGAGTGCTGGAGGGTCGCCAGGTGAAGCGGGTGGGCGCCAACGAGTACCGCACCGTGAACGTGCGGGTGGTGGCGGCGACGCACAGGGATCTGGAGGCGGACGTCAAGGAGGGCCGGTTCCGCGAGGATCTGTTCCACCGGCTCGCGGTGCTGCGGGTGACGCTGCCGCCGCTGCGCGAGCACCCCGAGGACATCCCGCTGCTGGTGGACACGATGCTGGAGCGGCTGGGCCGGCCGCCCAGCGCGCTGTCCGAGCAGACGCGGGCCTTGCTGGAGCAGTACCCGTGGCCCGGCAACGTGCGCGAGCTGCGCAACGTGGTCCAGCGCGTGGTGAACCTGGGAGAGCAGGCGCTGCCGGAAATGTCTGCCTCGGAGGGGGCGCGCTTCACCAGCGCCGAGCTGGAGATGCCCTTCAAGGAGGCCAAGGAGCGCCTCATCGATGGCTTCGAGCGCGACTACCTCAAGAACCTGCTGGAGCGCTGCGGGGGCAACATCTCACGGGCCTCACGTGAAGCGGGCCTCGCGCGGCTCTATGTGCGCAAGCTGCTCAAGAAGTACGGGCTGCACGCGAGCAAGGATTCGGAGTGACGCAGGGAGCGCTGCTCGTCTGTTGGGCTTGATCCCGCGCCGAGTCCAGATGCTCGCGCTGTGCGTCGACCAGGGAGGCCGCGCGGGCATCCTGGATGTTTCCCTGGGAGCGAAGTCCGAAGTAGCTCCCGAGCCCTCCCGCCGCGAGTCCCGCCCCCGCGAGGACCATCGAGATGGGGCGGCGCCGAGACCTCGGTCCGGTCGCGGGCTCCACGCGCAACCCCGCTGCCTCATCAGAGGCATGGACTGGCACCAGGGCCAGCTCGGGGACTTCCCAGGTCGGACGCCCCGGGCGGTCTGAGCGAGGAACCTCCGTCTCCGGCGTCGCGACGGAAGCGGTGCCGTCCTCGCTCCCGGGCGTGGTTCGCGCACGGTCCCGCGTCACCTCCCGGCGCACGTTCTCGAAGTCCCGTTGCACCTTGGGGGACACCTTCACGGGAAGCGAGGCCAGGGGCCGCAGCGTCAATCCCTGACGAAAGGCCACGAGCGACTTGGGTCGCTGGCCCAGATCAGCCAGCACCAGGCCTTCGTAGAGCAACGCGTCGGCTCGCTCGTCCTCGGTCCTCGCCAGGACCTTGGCATCCGCGAGCGCGAGCAATGCCTGTTCGTACTCCAGCTCCTCGTAGAGCCGGGCCGCGTCGCGCAGTCGCCCCTGAAAGGCATCGGACGCGGTGGCAATCCGCGTCGCCCGCGAACCGACGGGCTGCGCCAGGGCTTCCCCCCGCGAGGGTCAGTGTGAGGCTCATCAGTGGGATGACCCTGATGAGTCTCGGGATTGCGGACTTATCCATGCATGGCCACGTTGGCATGACGTCCAGTGAGAGGACCGGGTCGACGCAAGGCCTTACGAGGGCGGCGGACGAGGTATCGCATTCGCGTCTGTCGATGAGCGCGGGTGCGCCGCGAGAAGCCCTGTCGCCAGGGCAATCATTCGGGTTCGCAGTGACGCGGGCTCCACCACCTCGAAGCCACCGCCCACCTCACAGAGCTGGCCCAGCGCGATGGCCTCCCGCTCGAAGTCCACGACGACAGTCTTTCGGCCGTCCGCCACCTGCCCGGAGTCGAATCGTGGCGCCTCCGTGGACGGACGAATCCGGCGCAAGGTCGCCTCCGCGTCCGCCGTCAGCCGCAGCGTCACCTCGTACCGCGCTCCCTTCTCCGCGAAGCGCGCGCACCACTCGCGCCAGAACGAGGGCAAATCGAAGCGCGCGGGCCGCTCGAAGGACTCCCCGCGCTGTCGGACACCTTCGATGCGCGAGCCCCGGTACACACGTGGCCCCTTCTCCGTCCCGGCGACCAGGTACCAGCGGTCCGCCTTGAGCACGAGCGCATACGGGTCCACCGCGCGCCGGCTCTGCTTCCCATCGAAGTCCCGGTACGTCAGCGACACCTTCCGGTTCTGCCACGCCGCCTCGCGCAGCACCTCCAGGTGGGGCACCGACTCGCGCTCCTTGAACCAGCCGGAGGCATCCACGTGCAGCCGTTGCCGTGCGTACTCCATCGCGGGCTGCTGCAACACGGGCAGCGCCGCCGCCAGCTTCACCAACCCGCTGCTCAGCGGCGCGGACAGGCCCAGGTCGCTCAATCCCCCCGGCGTGGCGCTCATCGCCGCCAGCGCCTGCAGCTCCGTGCGCGTCAGCCCCGTGAGCTGCGTCTTCCATCCATCGAGCAGCGCGACGCCGCCCGCGGAGCCACGCGTCGCGTACACCGGCACGCCCGAAGCAGACAGCGCGTCGAGGTCCCGGTGGATGGTGCGCTCGGAGACCTGGAGTTCGCGCGCGAGCTCTCCCGCCGTCCGCTTCGGACGGGTCTGCAGCAACATCATCAGGCTGACGAGTCGGTCGGCGCGCATGTCGGAAATCCCACCGCGCACTGTACGCGGGCCATCATGACAGGGGATGTCATGATTGCCTCCGTAAGGTGTTCCCATCACCGGCCATCCGCACCCCACCTCCGCCGGTCCGAGGAGAGACACCATGAAGAAGCCACTCGAAGGACGCATCGCCCTGGTCGCGGGAGCCACGCGGGGCGCGGGCAGGGGCATCGCGACCCGGCTCGGCGAGGCCGGCGCCACCGTGTACTGCACGGGCCGCAGCGTGCGCGGCCGCCCCGCCTCTGGCTCGAAGCGCCCGGAGGTCCTCGAGGAGACCGCGGAGCATGTCACCGCGCTGGGGGGCCACGGCATCGCCGTGCGGTGCGACCACACCGTCACGGAGGAGGTCGCCGCCCTCTGCGCGCGCATCCAGAAGGAGCAGGGGCGGCTCGACATCCTGGTGAATGACATCTGGGGCTGCGACGCCATCTCCAAGCTCGGCGTGCCCTTCTGGAAGCAGTCTCCCGAGCACGCGCGCACCGTGTTGGAGCGCGCCGTGCTCACCCACATCCTCACCAGCCGCCACGCCGTTCCGCTCATGCTCGGGCAGGAGAGGGGCCTCGTCGTCGAAATCACCGACGGAGACCATTTCGGCTATCGCGGCAGCGTCATCTACGACGTCGCGAAGATGAGCGTCATCCGGCTCGCGTTCGCCATGTCGCGAGACTTGCGTCGCACCCGCGTCACCGCGCTCGCCGTGACGCCCGGCTTCCTGCGCTCCGAGGAGATGCTGGAGGGCTTCGGCGTCACCGAGGCGAACTGGCGCGACGGCGCGAAAGTGGAGCCGGACTTCATCGCCTCCGAGTCACCGTCCTACGTCGGCCGCGCCGTCGCCGCGCTCGCCGCGGACCCGAACGTCGCCACCAAGGCCGGCACCGTCCATAGCTCCTGGGCCCTGGCCCGCGAGTACGGCTTCACCGACCTGGACGGCTCCCAGCCCCACTGGGACGAGTACTTCGAGCGCACCTATCGCACGCCCTACCGCGTCGCCGACGCCACCGCCTACGCGTCCTGGCACAACAGCCCCATCGAGATCGCCCGCCCCAACTGGCCCGTCGACTGAATCCGTCCTTTCGCCCGCACCCGGGCCGGGCCCACCCGGGCCTACATGGTCTGGGAGTCCTGGGCCGCTCGCACCGAGCGGGCGACCGACCAGGGGCCTCGGGCGACGGTTGGGCCACGCGCTCGTGGACGTGGCCCCTCTGCGCCGGTAGGGTGCGCGGCTCGAATGGAACGCCCCCTAGTGGTTTCCGCCCTCGAAAATCAGGTCAAGGCCCGGCCCGTGCCGCGCCACGTGGGCATCATCATGGATGGCAACGGTCGGTGGGCGGAGTCGCGGGGTCTGGACCGACTTGAGGGCCACCGCGAAGGGAGCTCCAGTGTGCGGGAGGTGACCCGCACCGCCCGCCGCGTGGGCATCCAGGCCCTGACCCTCTACGCCTTTTCCTCACAGAACTGGGCCCGCCCCGCGGAGGAGGTCGCCGGGCTGATGGACCTGCTGCGCGACTACCTGGAGCGCGAGCGGGCCGAAATCCTCGACAACGGCATCCGCCTGAACGCGGTGGGTGACGTGGGGCGCCTGCCCCGCTTCGTGCGGGAGCCGTTGGACCGGCTCATCGCCGACTCGGCGCACAACACCGGCATGGTGCTGTCGCTGGCGCTGTCCTACGGCGGCCGGGAGGAAATCCTCCACGCCGCCAGTCGGATGGCGGAGGCCATCTCCCGGGGCGAGCTGTTGGCGGGCCGGGTGGAAGAAGCCGACTTCGAGTCCTTCCTGTGGACGAACGGGCTGCCCCCGCTGGACCTGGTGGTGCGCACCAGCGGCGAGCAGCGCGTGTCCAACTTCCTGCTCTGGCAGATGGCGTACGCGGAACTGTGCTTCACCGACGCCCTCTGGCCGGACTTCCGCACCGATGAGTTTCTCCGCTGCGTGTCTCAGTACCAGCAGCGAGAGCGGCGCTTCGGTCTCACTTCCGCCCAAGTCAAGCGGGAGGACACCCCCCAGCGGGCCAAGGCGTGAACGACAAGAACAAGAACCTCGTCGTGCGCATCGTGACGGCGCTGACGCTCCTGCCGCTCGTGGTGTTGCTGCTCTTCCTCGGCGGCGTGTGGAGCGCGGGCCTGTTGGGCCTCGCCGCCGCCGCGTGCGTGGGGGAGTACTATCTCATCGTCCAGAAGCGGCTGAACGCGGCCGCCTGGGTGGGCATGGCCTTCGCCGCGGTGATGCCGTTCCTGCCGCTCAAGGACGCGGCGCGCACGGGAGAGACGGCCTTCTGGCTCACCGTCGTCTTCTCGTTCTTCGCGTGGATATTCCACCTGTTCAAGGGCCCGCTCGCGGAGGCCCCCACGCGCACGGCGCACCTGGTCAACGGCTTCCTGTACGGCGCCGTGGGCCTCACCGCCCTGTCCGCGCTGCGGCTGCTGCCGGACCATGGTCTGGCGTGGGTCATCTGCGCGCTGACGATTACGTGGGCCAACGACACCGCCGCGTACTTCTTCGGCCGCTTCCTGGGGCGCCACAAGCTGTACCCCGAGGTGAGCCC
The DNA here is from genome assembly GCF_013336645.1 of Myxococcus sp. CA039A. NCBI lineage: Bacteria > Pseudomonadati > Myxococcota > Myxococcia > Myxococcales > Myxococcaceae > Myxococcus > Myxococcus sp. CA039A. Next base: position 16,877 of record NZ_JABUMQ010000188.1, read on the forward strand.
CAACAAGACGTGGGAGGGCTTCTTCGGCGGCATGCTCGGCTCGGTGGGCGGCATGTTCATCGCCCGGGGCTTCTTCTTCCCCGTGTTCACCGTGTGGGACTGCGTGCTGCTGGGCATCGCCGGCGGCCTGTTGGGTCCCGTGGGTGACTTGTGCGAGTCCATGCTGAAGCGCGCGTACGGGGTGAAGGACTCGGGTTTCCTCATCCCCGGGCACGGTGGGGTGCTGGACCGCATCGACGCTTTGCTCTTCAACGCCCCCCTGGTGTTCGTCTACGTGCAGTTCGTGCGCGGCCTGCTTCCGTAGAATCGTGAGATTTCGCTCGCCCGCCTGGCTGGCGGGCCCGGATGTGCGTTGTCCGTCCGGGGGCTCACGATTACTGTTGCCGCCATGCCCTCACTTCAGAACCTGGGGTTCTTCATCCTCCTGCTTGGCGTGCTCGTGACAGTGCACGAGCTTGGCCATTTCCTCGTGGCGAAAGCCTGCGGGGTGAAGGTCCTCAAGTTCTCCATCGGCTTCGGGCCCAAGCTCATCGGCTTCGTGAAGGGCGAGACGGAGTATCAAATCGCCATCCTGCCCCTGGGCGGCTTCGTGAAGATGGCGGGCGACCTGCCCCATGAAGAACTGAGCCCCGAGGAAGCCAGGCGCGGCTTCCTGGCGCAGCCCCCCTGGAAGCGCGGCCTCATCGTCCTGGCGGGGCCGGCCTTCAACCTCATCTTTCCCGTCATCGTCTATTTCTTCGTGTTCCTCGGCCCGCACCAGGCCACGTCCACCCTGGTGGGGTATGTGGAGCCCGGGATGCCCGCAGCCGCCGCCGGCATGCGCCCTGGAGACCGGGTGCTGTCCGTGGAGGGCGAGTCGGTGCGCACCTTCGACGACATGCGGGACACCTTCGTCGGGCGCTTCGAGCGGCCGATTCCCATCGTCGTGGAGCGCGATGGCCAGCCGGTGACGTTGACGGTGAAGCCCATCAAGAACACGGAGACGTCGCCCATCGACACGGTGGAGCGGGGCCTCATCGGCGTGCTGCCGCTGGCCAAGCCGCCCCTGGTGGGTGTGCCTCCGGGGTCCGTGGCGGAGGCCGCGGGGCTGCGGACGTTCGACCGCGTGCTGAGCGTCAACGGGACGAACGTTCCGGACGAGGCGCGGCTGTACCAGGAGTTGGGCCGGCACCCGGAAGGGGAGCCGCTCAAGGTCGTCGTGCGGCGCATGGACACCGTGGCGGCGGGCGTGGTGCAGGGTCAGGTGGCCCGTGTGGCGGAGGTGACTGTGCCCCGTCAGCCCGGTGCGGGCCTGGCGGCGCTGGGCGCGGAGCCGGCGGACCAGTATGTGGCGACGGTGGTGCCCGGCAGCGCGGCGGAGAAGGCCGGGCTCAAGCAGGGTGACCGCATCGTCTCGCTGGACGGCGAGGTCCTCCCGTCCTTCCGGATGCTGGAGGTGAAGCTCAGCGGGGCGGAGGCGAAGCCCTTCACGCTGACGTGGCGGAGCACGGACGGCGAGCACACCGAGAAGCTCTCACAGGCCCCGCTGATGGCGGAGGACGGCATGGGGCAGCAGCTCACGAAGCTCTCCCTGGGCGCGCGCGGGTGGACGCTCGTGGACGCGGACGTGGCGCGGGCGGACGAGGTGACGGTGCACCTGGGCCCGGCCGCGGCGCTGAAGCAGGCGGCCATCGTGGTGCCGAAAATCGTGGGGCAGATGGTGAAGGTGCTCGGGGGGCTGGTCACCCGCGACGTGCCGCTGAGCACGGTGGGCGGCCCCATCATGATGTACCAGCTGGCGGCCCGGAGCGCCGAGCAGGGGCTCGACTCCTTCCTCAACCTGATGGCCATCATCTCCATCAACCTGGGCGTGATGAACCTGCTGCCCATCCCCGTGCTGGATGGCTTCGCGCTGCTGTCCGCCGCGTGGGAAGGCATCCGCCGTCGCCCCATCCCCGTGCGCGTGCGCGAGGCCGCCAACATGGTGGGACTGGCGCTGCTCATCCTGCTGATGCTCCTGGTCTTCACCAACGACATCACCCGCTAGAGGTCCCATGCGCGCGAGCACCTTCGTCATCTTGCTGGCGCTGGGCATCTCCACCGGGTGCGCGTCGCGCGCGGCGAAGCCGGACTCGCGTGAGGACTCCAGCCCGGAGCCGTCCTCGCCCCGGGTGACGAAGCGCGAGCAGATGCCTCGCTCCTACGTGGGCGAGGGGCTGGCCTCGTTCTACGGCCCGGGGCTGCACGGCCGTCCCACCGCGAGCGGGGAGCGCTTCAACCAGAACGAGCTCACCGCCGCGCACCGCAAGGAGCGCTTTGGCGCGTGCCTGCGCGTGGTGAACATGGAGAACGGCCGCGCCGTGCAGGTGCGCGTGAATGACCGGGGGCCATACGTGGATGGGCGCATCATCGACGTCTCGAAGGCCGCCGCCTCCAAGCTGGGCATGCTGGACAAGGGCGTGGTGCGCGTGCGGCTGTACCGCTGCAAGGACGCCGTGTCGGAGATTCCCCGCGCAATGTGGGCCGCGCCGGTGTAGGGAGCGCCCATGTTCCTCGCGCTGGACACCTCCACGCTGACGATGTCGCTCGCCCTGGTGGAGCGCGGGCCGGAGGGGGCCGTGCACGCGGTGGAGCACTCCGTGGTGCGGCCTCCCGTGAAGCAGAGCGAGGCGCTGCCCGGTGTCGTCGGTGAGCTGCTGGACCGCCATGGCGTCAAGCTCGGGGATTTGGAGGGCCTCATCGTGGGCCTGGGCCCGGGCTCCTTCACGGGGTTGCGCATCGGCCTGGCCACGGTGAAGTCGCTGGCGTACGCGGCGAACCTCAAGGTCGCGGGCGCGTCCTCGCTGGCGGCCGTGGCGCTGGAGGGCCCGGAGGACGTGCCGCTCTACTGCCTGGCCGTGGCGCGCAAGGACGACCTGTACCTGGGCGCGTATGTCCGGCGCGGCGCGACGGTGGAGGCGCTGGAGCCGGAGACGGCCATGTCGCCCAAGGACGTGGCCGCGCGCATGGCCGCTGAGCCGCGCGCGGTGGCGCTGGGGCCGGCGCTGGTGGACTACCGCGCGGCGCTGGTGTCGCACGGTGTGGCGGCGGAGCGACTGTTGACGGGGCCGGATTTTCCCTCGGCGGTGGAGCTGACGCGGCTTGCGCGCATGCCAGAGACGTTCTCGCTCGAGGCCCTCTTCGCCATGGAGCCGCACTACGTGCGGGCCTCCGAGCCGGAGCGAAACCCCAAGTTCCCTCCGCTGCCGGGGCCTGCGCCCACGGCGCGGTTGAAGGACGACTGAAGCGTCCAGCGCTCACGCGCTCGGGCGATGCAAAGGACGCGCGATGAACGAGAATCTCAAGATTGCCGTGGTGGGCGCCACGGGTGTGGTGGGCCGTGAGGTGTTGGCCGCGCTGTACGCGCGCGACGTGCCCGCGGAGCAGGTGCGCGCCTTCGGCTCCGAGCGCTCGAAGGGGCTGGAGGTGGAGTACGGCGAGGACTCGCTGGAGGTGGAGCGCGCCGTTCCGGAGGCCTTCAAGGGCATGGGGCTGGTGCTGCTGGCCACGCCCGCGGAGGCGTCGCGCACGCTGGCTCCGGCCGCTCAGGCCGCGGGCGCGTGGGTGGTGGATGTCAGCTCCGCCTTCCGGTCCGACGGCAACGTCCCGCTGGTGCTGCCGGGCTTCAACACGGAGCTCTTGGGCGCGACGATGAAGGGGCGCCTGGTGTGCCTGCCGAGCGCGGTGACGACGGCGTCGGTGCATGTGATGGAGCCCCTGCGCCGGGCCTTCGGCGTGGTGCGCGCGCAGGTGACGGCGATGATGAGCGTGTCCAGCGCGGGCGTGCGCGGCGTGGCGGAGCTGGAGAAGCAGACCGCGGATTTGATGTCCGGGCGCGAGCCGGACCCGAGCGCCTTCCCGCACCGAGTGGGCTTCAACCTGGTGCCCCAGGTGGGCGGCTTCATGGTGGGCTCCCCGTGGACGGAGGAGGAGGGCGGCTGGACGCTGGAGGCCGCGCGGCTGTTCGCGACGCGAGGCGACGCGCCCGTGCTCGCTGGCACCGCGGTGCAGGTGCCCAGCTTCTACGGCCACGGCCTCACCCTCAACGTGCAGCTGAAGAAGGCGGGCCCGGTGGAGCAGGTGCGCGCGGCCCTGAAGACGTCACCCGCCCTCAAGGTGCTGGACACCCCCGGTGAGCGCATCTACCCCATGCCCATGCTCGTCACGTCGGACCCCACGGTGCACGTGGGCCGGGTGCGCGCCTTCCCCCAGGCCCCCGAGTGGGTGACGCTCTTCGCCGCCGTGGACAACGCCACCCGGGGCGCCGCCCTCAACCTGGTGGAGGCCGGCTTGAAGCTGGCTGAACGCCCCGTCTGACAAATTGGCACGCCGGCCGCGGCCGCCCTGCCTGTTTGGCTCGCCGGAGCGGCCCGCGAGGGCCAGAAGTAGGCCTGCGGGAACGATTTCAACGTGGCCTCCCGCTTGCTAGCTTCCGGCTACCCATGCGCCTCACATTCGCCGTGCTCCTGCTCTTCGCGTCGACCGCCCTGGGGCAGACCGTGACGTTCTCCGGCTCGGTCATCGTCGACAACGACATCGTCGTCTCCAAGGCCAACTGCGCCGATCGCAGGTCCGTCTCCTGGTCGCGGACGGGGACCCTCGCGTGCAGTCCGCTCGTCTTCTGGTTGTCGGACGGCAACTGTTCGGGGGAACCGGGCGAGGGGGACAAGGAAATCTTGGAAATCGCCGAGGGGAACACCGCCACTACGTCCGGCACGCTCGAGCTGCGCATGAGTGATGCGCTCGCCGCGGGTGGCCTCACGTGTGAAACCCAGACGGCGGACAAGACCTACAGGCTCTGTGCGACGGTGGAGAAGCAGGACTCGCTTGGGGCCTGCGACAGTACGACCTCCAGCGTGGGCTCGCCGAGCGTCAACTTCATCCTGGACCCGACCTCTCCCCTGGCGCCGGCACTGCCGGGCGTGACGGGCCTGGACAGCGCGCTGAGTGTCAGCGTGACGGTGCCCAGCGACACGACGAGCATGCTGGTGGAGGTGGTGGAGCTGGTGCCAGGGGATGGGGATGGCGGGACGGCCACCGCGGGCGAGGTGGTGCGCTCGAAGACGCAGACGTCCGACAACACGGTGTTCCGGATGGATGAGCTGGAGAACGAGAAGGAGTAC
>NZ_JABUMQ010000189.1:0-21989 GCF_013336645.1 Myxococcus sp. CA039A
GGCGTTTCGTGAGCGGTCGGGGGCCGGGGGTGGCGGATCCGCCGAGGCGAGCATGGGTGCCTCGCGTCGTACGGGCGAGGCCGCTGGTGTGGATGTGAATGGGGGGCGCGGTGCCCAGCATGTGGCGGGGTCCATCGCTTCGGACTCGCTCGGAGGAGCGAACCCACGCGGTGCTCGGAGTGCCGCCTTCTCGGACTCGGGCATGGGCGGTGGTGCAAGGCGCGCGGAGTCCTTGTCGTTCTCCGATTCGAGCGCGAGCGGTGGGGGGCGGCGCGCGGAGTCGCTGTCGTTCTCGGATTCGAGCGCGGGCGGTGGTGCTCGTCGTACAGAGTCTTTGTCGTTCGCGGACTCGAACGCGGGCGGTGGTGCTCGACGGCCGGACGCCGCGTCGTTCTCGGACTCGAGCGCGGGCGGTGGTGCAAGGCGCGCGGAGTCGCTGTCGTTCTCGGACTTGAGCGCGGGCGGTGGTGCTCGTCGTACAGAGTCTTTGTCGTTCGCGGACTCGAACGCGGGCGGTGGTGCTCGACGGCCGGACGCCGCGTCGTTCTCGGACTTGAGCGCGAGCGCTGGTGCTCGTCGTACGGAATCGCTGTCGTTCTCGGATTCGAGCGCGCCGCCGGTTTCTCGCCGTGCGCAGAGCGCGGCCTTCTCGGACTCGGCCGTGGTGACGACTCCGCGACGTACGGGGACGCAGGGCGCGTTGAGCGCGGGCGTGTCTCGAGGAGCGTCGGCCTCGCGGGGCGGGTTCGCTCCACCCCCGGGCCAGCGGCCCGAGCGGGTGAATCGCGCGCCCACTCCGCCGGACAAGCTTCGCCCGCTGCTGAAGGAGGCCTTCGGCTTCTCCGAGTTCCGCCCCTACCAAGAGGCCGTCTGTCGCGCGGCCACCGCGGGCGAGGACCTGCTGCTCGTCATGCCCACGGGCGCGGGCAAGTCGCTCTGCTATCAGCTCCCCGGGCTGGCTCGCGCCGGGACGACCATCGTCGTCAGCCCGCTCATCGCGCTGATGGAGGACCAGGTGTTGCGGCTCCAGTCGCTCGGCTTCGCGGCGGACCGCATCCACTCAGGACGCGACAGGGCCAATTCGCGGCAGGTGTGCTTCGACTACCTGGAGGGGAAGCTCGACTTCCTGTTCATCGCTCCAGAGCGACTCGGTGTGCCGGGCTTCGTGGAGTTGCTGGCGCGCCGCCCTCCCACGCTCATCGCCATCGACGAGGCCCACTGCATCTCCCAGTGGGGCCACGACTTCCGGCCCGACTACCGGTTGCTCGGCGCACGGCTCCCGCTGCTTCGCCCCGCGCCCGTGGTGGCACTCACCGCCACCGCCACGCCCGACGTGCAGCGGGACATCGTGCAGCAGCTCGGACTGCTGGGCGCGGGAGGCCGCGCGCGCACCTTCATCCACGGCTTCCGCCGCACCAACATCGCCATCGAGGTGCGTGAGCTGAACCCTGGTGCTCGCGGTGATGCCATCCACGGGTTGCTCCAGGACGAGGAGAACCGCCCCGCCATCGTCTACGCGGCCACGCGCAAGCACGCCGAACAGCTCGCGGAGACCCTGGCGGGGGACTTCCCCTCGGCCGCGTACCACGCGGGGCTCCCCCCGGAGAACCGAGACAGGGTCCAGGCCGAGTTCCTCCGAGGCTCGCTGGAGGTCATCGTCGCCACCACGGCGTTCGGCATGGGCATCGACAAGGCGGATGTCCGCACCGTCATCCACGCCGCGTTGCCCGCGAGCCTGGAGGGGTACTACCAGGAGCTGGGGCGCGCGGGCCGCGATGGGAAGCCGTCTCGCGCCGTGCTGCTGCACTCGTACATCGACCGGCGCACGCACGAGTTCTTCCACAAGCGCGACTATCCCGAGGCCTACGTCCTGGAGCGACTGTTCCAGTCCACGGCGCTGGAGCCGGAGCCGAAGCAGGCACTCCAGGGCCGCGTGCGAGGAGATCCGGAGGTCTTCGACAAGGCGCTGGAGCAGTTGTGGATTCACGGCGGCGTGGTGATGACGCCCGACGAGACGGTGCGGCGTGGACGGCCCACCTGGTCGGCCGCGTATACGGCGCAGCGCGACCGCAAGCTGCTGCACCTGGAGCAGATGGGGCGCTATGCGGAGGCCCATGGCTGCCGCATGAAGCAACTGGTGGGGCACTTCGGTGACACCCAGGACTCCGGTGAGGCGTGCGGCCTGTGTGACGTGTGCGCGCCGGAGTCGTGCGCCACGCTGCGCTTCGCGGAGCCCTCGGCGTCGGAGCGACACTGGCTGGAGCGCATCCTGGAGTCGCTCCAGGAGCGGGATGGGCAGGCCACCGGACGCCTCCACCGGGAGCTGTTCGGTGATGCACTGCCCCGACGCGACTTCGAGCGGCTCGTCGGAGGCCTCGTGCGCGCCGGGCTGGCGCGGCTGGAGGTCGACTCGTTCGACAAGGACGGACAGGTCATCTCCTTCCAGCGGCTCTCGCTGACAGACGAGGGACGGCGCACCCGCGCGGTGGACCCTCGGCACGTCGTCCTTCCGCTCGCGCTGGAGAAGGCGGCCAAGCGCAAGCGCGGGAAGACCCAGGCAGGCAGCGGGAAGGCGACGAAGCGCTCGACCCGGAGTGGCACGCGGAGCACCAGTGGCCGGGCGCGTGGCGGGGGTGAAGAGGCCGGTGCGCGCCAGTGGCGTGCGTCTCCGCCAGCGGAGGACTACGACCAGCGCTCCTCGTGGAATGCCTCCCGGGGGGGCGCCGACGAGCGGGCCGACTCCGGTGCTTCTCCGGCAGGGCGGGCCGTGTCGTCCGCGAGCGAGGCGCCCTGGGGCGCGACTCGAAGCCGCCGCGTGGAGCTGGACGACTCCGCTCCCGAGGAGGTCGCGACGCGGGGCAGGGGGCGTCGTGGGGCGAGCGCGGTGGAGCAGGTGGAGGCGCCGCCTCCCGGGCTGGTGGATGCGCTGAAGGCGTGGCGACTGGCGGAGGCGCGCAAGCGCAAGGTGCCCGCGTTCCGAATCCTCACGGACCGGGTGCTGGGCGCCATCGCCGCGGCGCGGCCGGAGAACGGCGCGGCGCTCATGGCCATCCACGGCGTGGGGCCTGCCCTCACCGAGCGCTACGGCTCCCAGATTCTCTCGCTCGTCGCTCGCAAGCGCTGACGACCTGGCGGGCTCTCGCGAGAGGCTCCGCGGCCTCTCGTGGGGCTGGCACGGCACACGCCCAGGGCGGCTTTCGCTCCTCGCAAGGGAGGACGTGCCGCGGGCTCACTCGCCCGCCTCCCCTCACGCGAGGGCGGCCGAGCAGACCCGCGGCTTCGCGCCATTGACGGGTAACGCGGAGCACTTCCTCGCCTTCACCCCGCCCTCGAAAGAGGGCTGCTTGCGTCCTCGAGGCCGCGCAATCGCCGCGCACGGACATCCGTGACGGCGTGCCCATGGAAAAAGTCTTCTCTCGCTTCCTGCTCGGAGCAACCTGCCGGGCGCGAAGTCCTTTTCCCTGCCCGCGAGGGCACTGTGTCGCCCTCCGTCCCTGCGTCACCTTTCGGCCCAGCTACCACGATGGCGAGCAACCGCAGCACGAGGGGGGAGCGGAAGATGGAACTCGGATTCGAGACGATCGGAAACGCCACACTCATCTGCCACGACAACGGACCGGTGCTGGTCACCGACCCATGGACTCATGGAGCCGCATACTTCGGGAGCTGGACGCTGTCCCACGAGATTCCCGAGGAGATGCGTGAGACCATCCAGCGCTGTCAGTACGTCTGGCTGTCCCATGGACACCCGGACCACCTGAGCGCGGAGTCCCTGGAGAAGCTGCGCGAGCAGACCATCCTGGTGCCCAACCACTTCGGCGGGCGCGTCCGCGACGACCTGCGCGAGCAGGGCTTCAACGTGCACGTGCTGGTGGACCGCGTGTGGACGCAGCTGTCCCCGCGCATCCGCGTCCTGTGCATCCCCGACATGAATCAGGACGCCGTGCTCCTGGTCGACGTGGACGGACGGCTGCTCGTCAACCTCAACGACGCGGGAGACCGGGGCTGGGGCCGCTTCGTGCGAAGCATGGTGCGCCGGTATGACGAGTCGTACCTGCTGGCCCTGTCCGGTTACGGCGACGCGGACATGATCAACTACTTCACCGAGGACGGGCAGCGCATCATCCCCTACGCCGCGGCGAAGACGCCGGTGGGGCGCACCATCGCCCGGCAGGCGGAGTTCTACGGCGCGCGCTACTTCGTGCCCTTCAGCTCCATGCACAAGTACCAGCGCGCGGACTCCATCTGGGCCTCCGAGTACACGACGACGCTGGAGGACTACAGCCGCGGCTTCGAGTCGGAGTCATGCACGCTCTTGCCCGCCTTCGTCCGCTGCGACTTCGCCAAGGACGACAAGCAGCTCATCCGCCCCAAGGAGCGCGCGCTCCTGCCGGTGGACCCGAAGGAGTTCGGCGACGACTGGGGGGAGATGTTGGAGGCGGACGAGGCCCGGACGCTGCGCGAGTACTTCGGGGCCATCGAGCACCTGGGCTCGGTGCTCGACTTCCTCCGCTTCCGCGTGGGCGGCCAGGACCACGTCATCGAGTTCCACCACCGTCGCTTCCGCCGGGGCATCACCTTCGAGGCCCCGCGCAACTCGCTGATGACGGCCGTGCGCTACCGCGTCTTCGATGACCTGCTCATCGGCAACTTCATGAAGACGACGCTGCACGGCGACTTCGGCGAGGGACGGCTGTACCCGGACTTCAGCCCCTACGTGGCCAAGTACGCGGACAACGGCAAGGCCCGCACGCGCAACGAGCTGAAGACGTACTTCTCCGAATACCGCCGCAGGGACCCGGTGGGCTTCCTGCGCGGACAGGTGGAGGCGCACTGCGTGAGGCCGCTCCAGACGCAGTCGGCGGAGCTGTTGCGCACGCTGCTGCCGTCGGACTCCACGGCGTTCCGCACCGCCAAGGAGACCTTCTGGAAGGTGCGGCGCGCGCTCCTGTGAGCCGCCGCGTCCGCTAGAGATACGGAGACAGGAGCCGGGCCAGCCCATCCCTCAACCGGATGGGCAGGGGCCGGGCATCCACCTGCTCCCGGGTGAGAGGACGCGAGCGTGACAGTCGCTCCTCCACCACCGCCTCCAGCCGCCCGGCCAGCTCCGCGTCGTAGCACTCCACGTTCAGCTCGAAGTTGAGCCGCAGCGAGCGCGGGTCCCAGTTCGCGGAGCCGATGAGCCCCCACTCGCCGTCCACCACCATCAGTTTGGTGTGGTCGAACGGGGGCTCGGTGAGGAAGACCCGGCACCCCGCCGCCAGCACCTGCCAGAGCTGCGCGGTGCTGGCCCATTGCACCACGGGCAGGTTGCCCTTCCTGGGCAGCACCACGTCCACGCGCACCCCGCGCAGCGCCGCCACGTTGAGCGCGGTGATGAGCGCCGCGTCCGGCAGGAAGTACGGCGTGACGATGCGCACCGACGTGCGCGCCGTGGACAGCGCCCCGAGCAACACCGTGCGCAGCTTCTCGAAGTCCTCGTCCGGCCCGTCCGGAATCCCCCGCGCCAGCACCGCGCCCGCCGGGGCCTGCTCGGGAAACCACGCGTCCCCGCTCAGCTTCTCCCGCGTGGTGAAGACCCAGTCCTCGGCGAAGGTCTCCTGCAACTGCGCCACCACCGGGCCCTCCAGGTGGAAGTGCAAGTCGCGCGCGGCGCGCTCGCCCGGCCAGAACTGCTCGCGGATGTTCATCCCTCCCGTGAAGCCCACGCGCCCATCCACCACCAGCACCTTGCGGTGGTTGCGCAGGTTCATGAAGGGCAGCCGGTAGGGCATCAACGAGGGCAGGAAGCGCGCGGCCGTCACCCCCTCGCGCTTGAGCCGGCCCAGAATCGTGGGCCACGTGTAGCGCGCGCCCACCGCGTCCACCAACACCCGCGTCTCCACCCCGCGCCGCACCGCCGCGCCCAGCATCCCCGCGAAGTGCCGGCCCGCCACGTCGTTGTCGAAGATGTAGCTGCACAGGGAGATGGACGTGCGCGCGCCCTCAATCGCCTCCAGCATGGCCGGGTACGCGTCCGTCCGGGACTCCAGCACCGTGACGCGATTGCCAGGCAACAGCGGCCGGTGCAGCACTGCGTCCCCCAGCCGCGCCAGCGGTGCCAGGTGCGCGACCTCTGGCTTCACCCGCGACACGCCCTCCGCCACCACGGCCTCCACGCCGCGGATGGGCGGAAACAACCCGTGCTCACGCCGAGGCGACAGCGAGCGAGCGCGACGACGGATGCGGTTGATGCCCAACAACAGATAGAGCACCGCGCCCAGCACCGGCACCAGCCACACCAGGCCCACCCAACCCACCGCCGCGCGCACGTCCCGCTTGCGCAGCACCACGTGCGTGCTGGCCAGCACACTCACCAGCACCGTCAGCACCGCCGCCACATGCGGCCACGCCGCTTCCAGCCAGGTGAGCACCGCGGACATGTCGAACGGGAGAGGGGACACGGACCGCTCCGGCTATACACGGGACGCCCGCCACGGCGCAGCGCGGTGCGGACTCCCCTCGCGGGGCGCGCTGCGTTGGGCCCGCTTGACGCAGCCTGACGGCGGGTGCATCCTCGCTGACCCTTTCCGCTCCCGATGCGAGTGCGAGGCGACCTGTCCAGGTTTGATACGACCCCAGGGCAGCTGACTGATTCGCGGACAGCACTGTCCGATTCCTGAACAGTCCCCGTCGCGAGCGGAAAACCCAATCCAGACAGCAGGTTCCACGGCTGCGTGTCAGGTCCGTTTACGTTCGGGTTTCACGACCTGGAGTGCGGATACTCCAGATTAAACCTTGAGAGCAGCTTTTGCCACTATGGGCCGTTCTTGGCCCGACAGTTGCTCAAGGCCGGGTCGCGTCGGGCCGCGGCTGGTGGAGGAACCAGGCGGACGGCGCATCCCCCGCAGTTGCTCGTTCCGAGGAAATACCGATGCTCAAGTTCCGCTCCATGGCGTTGCTGGCTGGTGTCGCTCTTCTGGGTACCGCGTGTGGTGGCCCCGAGGCCTCCGAGACGCAGGCGCCGAAGATGACGTGGGAGGAGTTCCGCGCGAGTGCCGTGCAGGATCCAGAAGGCAAGTGGATCTTCGACATGGACCAGTCCGTGGACAACGAGGAGGAGCTGCGCGCCTACTTCGACAACAACGTCACCCCGGACCAGGGCAAGAGCCACGAGGGTCTGGCCGTGTACAACGTCGGTGGTGGCGCGGCGAATGACCGCAAGTGGAGCGCCACGCAGAAGGGCAACCTGACCTACTGCATCAGCAACACCTTCGGCACGACCAACAAGGCGAAGCTGGTCACCGCGATGAACAGCGCGACGGCGGCCTGGGAGGCCACCGCCAGCGTGAACTTCATCCACAGCACCAGCTACGACGCCAGCTGCACGGCGTCGCAGGCGGGCGTGCTGTTCGACGTGCGTCCGGTGAACTCCGGTGGCCAGTACCTGGCGCGCGCGTTCTTCCCCGGCTCGGCTCGCTCGGGCCGCAACGTCCTCGTCGACAACACGGCCTTCGGCAGCATCGCGCCGTGGACGCTGGCGGGCATCCTGCGCCACGAGCTGGGCCACGTGCTCGGCTTCCGTCACGAGCACACCCGCCAGTCCACTCCCTGCTTCGAGGACAACAACTGGCGCGCGCTGACGGCGTATGACCGTTCGTCGGTCATGCACTACCCCCAGTGCAACGGCACGCAGACGGGCGACCTCATCCTGACCAGCCTGGACAAGACGGGCGCTCGCGCGCTGTACCCGTGATTTGACTTCGACTCACCCGGCCAAGGCTCCCCTCGTCACGTGAGTGGCGGTGGGGGCCGAGGCCCCAGGCCGGAAGGTTCCTTCTCCCGCGGAGGGGGGTGCCTTCCGGCCTTTCTGTGTGGTGTGTAGGACGGGGCTCAGTCCATGTTTCGCGCGCCGGCCGTGAGGGCCTCGCCGAAGTAGATGAGCGTCTTGGTGTTGTCCTCGCTGCTCTCGATGTCGAGGCACTCCAGCTCGCCGCTCTCGCTCTCGTCCGCGTAGATGCGTTCTGGCTTCTGGATGCGGTGGGTGATTTCGCCGCCCGGGCCGCCCACGATGATTTCGACGACGCCCTTGTCGCTGCCCTTCTCCTCGAGGCTGATTTCCACGAGCGGAAGCCCCTCGGCGAGCGGCTGGTCCCCCAGCTCCATGCCCTCCACCTCGATGCGAACCGGGTGCTCCTTCTCCATGGTGGAGAGCAGGGCCAGATAGTCCGCCCAGCCCTCCCGGGGAATCTCTCGCGTGTGGTCCGTGTGCGCCATGTGTGGCCCTCCGGTGTTGGCGTTCCCGGTAGACCGTAAGGCGCGTGCGGGCCGGATGAGAGGCAGGCCCGCCTTCCTGCTCGCCACACGAGCCGCCGTCGGGCTCCCGGTGGCCCGCTGGCCCGAACGCGCTACTCGGTGAGGGAGCGCACCGCGTCGCCTTCCAACACCAGGCGCACGGTGGAGGCGGTGCCCTGTCGGCCGAAGTGCTCGTAGGCGGTCTGCTCCAGCAGCGGGCCCAGCGTGGTGCGCAGGCCGCGCGCGCCCGTCTCGCGCTTGAGCGCGCGCGCCACGATGTGCTCGCGCACGGAGGGCTCCACCAGCAGGCGCAGGCCCTCCTGCTCGAACTCACGCTCGTAGGAGCGCAGCACGTGGTTCTGGAGGATGTCGCCCAGCGTGGCCGCGTCCAGCGGTGTGAAGGAGACCAGCCGGTTGAAGCGGCCGATGAGCTCCGGGATGAAGCCGTAGCGCGCGAAGGCCGTCGTCTGCTCCAGTTGCTCCTGGGTGACGGCCACGGCGATGGACTCCTCGCGCGCATGTTGGGGCTCACGGCCGAAGCCCAGGTGTTCGGTGCGCGTCATGCCTTCCGCCGTGGCGCGCAGCCCGCTGAAGGCGCCGCAGGCGATGAACGTGAGACAGGACAGCTCCAGGGTGTCCGGCTGGAGCCGGCTGGTGAAGCCGAAGTCCGGGGGGAAGTCCGCGCTGGCGGCGGACAGCAGATGCAGGAGGCTGCGCTGCACACCGAAGCCGCTGACGTCCTTGGTCGTCTGCTGTCCCGCGAAGCGACTGTCGGAGCGACTGGTGGCGAGCTTGTCGAACTCGTCCATGCAGATGACGCCGCACGCGGCCCAGTCCGAGTCCTTGTCCGCGACTTCATACAGGCGCGACAGGAGCGTGTTGACGTCGTCGCCCACATAGCCCGTCTCGGAGAACTGGGTGGCGTCCGCCAGCACCGTGGGCACGGCGAGGATTTCGCGGAACAACAGCTCCACGAGGAACGTCTTGCCGGAGCCGGTGGGCCCCAGGAACATGCAGTTCTCCCGCATGCCCGGCTCGGGCGCGAGCCCCTCCAGGTGCAGCCTGCGGATGCGGCGCAGGTGGCGGTAGGCCAGCACGGAGGCCGCGCGCCGCGCCTCCTCCTGTCCCCGGTAGCCCAGGTCCGTGAGTCGCGCGTCGATTTCGCGGGGGGACAGGACCTCGATGGCCGCGACCCGCTCGCGGACATCCTCACCGCGAGGGACGGGCCGTGACTCCAGGCCATGGCGGGCGACAGTCATTCCAGGCGGCTCCAAGGGAGGGTGGACCGGAAGGCTTCCGGGCCGGGCCGCATCATCCTGGCGGCCCGCTGCGTCCACAAGCAGGCCGACGACCTCGTGTCTCACGCGCTCGCGACACCGGCCCGTGGAGCGACTCACGGAGGGCCCCCTCGCGGGACGGGCGAGCGGGCACGGACGACTGCGCGCGCCGGGACAGGCTGCATAGCGTCCGGGGATGAGCCTTTCGACGCCAGTCACCACCCCCCTCGCGCTCGTGACGGAGCGCCGCAAGCTGCGCGAGTGGCGCTTGCTGTTCACCCGCCTTCCCACTCCCACCCGGGACTCGCTGCCGGGCCGCTACCGGGCGGAGCTGTTGGGGCCCGCCTGGTTCCAGGGCTTCGCGCACCGGTTGCTCGGCGTCCTGGGGATGCGCGGCTGGTGGGGCAAGGACATCGCCCCTGGGGGACGCGAGGGGGCCAATCTGGTGAACCGCGTGGGCGGCGTGTGGCGGGCCGTGCCGCTGGTGCTGCGCGAGGGGACGTCGCGGGTGGACGGGCGCACCTCGCTCCAGGTGGAGTACACGCCGGAGGTGGGGTGGCAGTGGCGTCCCTTCGTGGACGAGCTGCGCTGGCTGGAGGGGCGCACGCTGCTGGCGATGACACATTTGGAGTTGCCGGTGCTGCGCCGCCTCACGTTCCCCTTCCTGTTGCACCGCGAGCCCTCGACTCCCTGAGTGGGCGGCCGACGTGAGGGGCCCCTCATCGCGTGAACGCCCACCCGTGAACATCTCTCATGGGAGAGTGGGCCTCGTCCGCGCACAAGTGCTCCCCTGATGCGCGCGGGCGCATTACAGGAAACTCACATGGGTGCTCTGGCGGAGAAGGCGGACGCGAAGCAGGCGAAGGTTCCCTCGCTGGGTGCGTGGGTGGAAGCGGGCTCGAGGGTGCGGTGGCGGGTCTGGGCTCCCGGACACCAACGCGTGGAGGTGGTGCTGCACGACGCGCGCGGCGAGCCGGGGCGCGTGCTGCCGATGACTCCGGAGCGCGACGGCTACTTCGTCGCGGTGCTGGAGGGGCAGGGCGCGGGCGTGCTCTACAAGCTGCGCGTGGACGGCGCGGGTCCGTTCCCGGACCCGTGGTCCCGCTCGCAGCCAATGGGCGTGCACGGCCCTTCGGAAGTCGTGGTGCCGGACTTCGCGTGGACGGACTCGGGCTGGAAGGGCGTGGAGCCCCAGGCGCTCGTCCTCTACGAGGTGCACGTGGGCACCGCCACGCCCGAGGGGACCTTCGAGGCGCTCATCCCCAAGCTGCCCGGTCTCAAGGAGCTGGGCATCACCGCGCTGGAGCTGCTGCCGGTGGCCAGCTTCCCCGGTACGCGCAACTGGGGCTACGACGGCGTGGACCTCTTCGCGCCCTCGCACGTGTACGGCGGGCCGAAGGGATTGCGCGCGCTGGTGGACGCCGCGCACGCGCAGGGCCTGGGCGTGGTGCTGGACGCCGTCTACAACCACTTCGGTCCGGACGGGAACTACCTGCGCGCGTACTCGCCGCACTACTTCACCGGACGCCACCACACGCCGTGGGGCGACGCGGTGAACTACGACGGCAAGGACAGCCGGCCCGTGCGGGAGATGGTGCTCTCCAACGTGGAGATGTGGATTCGCGACTACCACCTGGACGGCCTGCGGCTGGACGCGGCGCACGCCATCCTCGATGAGACACAGCCCCACCTGCTCACCGAAATCGCCGAGCGCGCCCGGGCCAGCGCGCCGGGGCGGCGAGTCGTCCTCATCGCCGAGGATGAGCGCAACGAGCGCCGCCTCATGTTGCCCGCGTCCGACGGAGGCCACGGGCTGGACGGTGTCTGGGCGGATGACTTCCATCACCAGATGCGGCGCGCCTTCGCGGGTGACAGCGAGAGCTACTTCCAGGACTACACGGGCAGCGCGGAGGACCTGGCGCGCACGCTGCGCCAGGGGTGGTTCTACGAGGGCCAGGTGTCGAAGAACCAGGGACATGCGCGGGGCACGCGCGCGGAGGGCCTGGAGCCGTGGCGCTTCGTGCACTGCCTCCAGAATCATGACCAGGTGGGCAACCGCGCGCTGGGCGAGCGCCTGGGCCACGACGTGTCCCCCGCGGCCTTCCGCGCGATGAGCACGCTGCTGCTGTCGTCGCCCTACACGCCGCTGCTCTTCATGGGACAGGAGTGGAACGCGAGCACGCCGTTCCTCTACTTCACGGACCACCACGAGGAGCTGGGGCGGCTCGTCACGGAGGGGCGGCGCAAGGAGTTCGCGGGCTTCGCTCGCTTCGCGGGTGAGCAGGTGCCGGACCCGCAGGCCGAGGACACCTTCGCGCGCTCCAGGCTCGACTGGAGCGAGGCCCAAAGGCCGGAGCACGCGGGCATCCGAGTGCTCTACCGCGAGCTGCTCCGCCTGCGCGCGACGGACCCCGTGATGCGGGAGGCCCGGCGCGGCGCATATGACGCGCGAGCCGTGGGGCCTCGGGCGCTGGTGCTGGAGCGGCGAGGGGGCGGGCAGGTGCTCCAGGTGCTGCTCGGCCTGGGCGGGACGGTGGAGCACCGCGTCCCTCCCGACGCCGAAGTGGTGTTGTGGAGCGAGGAGCCGCGCTTTGGCGGCGACACGCGGACGCCGCCGCTTCAGGACGGAGTCGTGCGCCTGGAAGGGCCGTCCGCCGTCGTGTTGCGCTTCAAGAGCCAGCAGTAGCTGCCCTGGCGTGCGGACGACCGCAGGCCCGCCCGAGGGCGTCGATGATGGGAATGACCTGTCGACCCCTCGGGTATTGGCGCCCGCAGGTTCCGAACGTTGAGTCATCAACACCGTGGGCGACGTGCCGCGAGGAGACCCTGAGCTCCCAGGCGCGAGTCGACGGAGGAAAGCCAACGCGCCGCGGGGGGAACGCGGCGTGCCGGGGCGGCGCTGTCCGTCCGGTGGGTCGTGGCCCTCGGTGGCCTCACTCGAGGTAGCAACTTGAATCCACACCACAGGACCTCATCCCGGCTGGGATTTCGCTGGCGCATGCCGTGCCGTGCGCTCGCGCTGACGGCCTTCGCGCTCTCCACGCCCGTGCTGGCCGCCGGTGGCTTCGTCGCCGTCACCGCCAGTGGGCATGACGGCAACGTGCCCGCCAACGCCATCGACGGAAACACCGCCACGCGCTGGTCCAGCGATGGCGTGGGACAGTGGCTTCGTGGCGACCTGGGCGCCGCGAAGTCGGTGAGCGCGGTGGACATCGCCTGGTTCCGAGGCAACGAGCGCGTCAGCCACTACGTCATCTCCACCTCCACGGATGGCGCTGCCTGGACGCAGGTGTCCTCGGGCAGTTCGTCTGGAAAGAGCACGGCGTTCGAGCGCGTCTCCTTCTCGCCGGTGAACGCGCGCTACGTGCGCATCACCGTCAATGGCAGCACGATGAACACCTGGGCGAGCATCTCCGAGCTTTCGGCCATCACCACCGACACCGGGACGCCGCAGCCCACGGGCAAGGACAAGTTCGGTGTGACGATGCTCTACCCCTCGAAGAGCGGGGGCGAGGCGTGGGCGCTGGCGGACAACGCGACGTCCGATGCGCGCTTCAATCCGCAGAAGACCATCACCCGTAACTCGGACGGCTCCTGGAAGATGAAGAACAGCGCGGTGCGGCTGCTCGTCTACACCTCCACGGGCTACGACGACCGGAAGATTCCCACGTATGACCGGGACGTGCTGGCGAGCCGGGGCTACATGCAGGCGGCCAATGACTGGCGCAACGTGGAGATGACGGGCTTCGTGAAGCTCAACGCCACGTCGGATGCGAAGGACAACTTCGACTGGTACGCGCGCGGCGGCAAGCACAACGACGACCACTCCGGCTGCGAGGGCAGCAGCTACAAGGCGGGCCTGCACTATGACGGCCGCGCCCGTTGGCAGAAGGAGACGTGGCATGTCTCCTACGAGCAGGCCTCCTACAAGACGGCGACGTCGGCGCTGAAGGGCCGCTGGGTGGGCTTCAAGGCGGTGATGCGCAACACCACCGTGAGCGGCAAGGAGGCGGTGCGGCTGGAGATGTACGTCAACGAGAACGCCGACAAGGTGACGTGGAAGAAGGTCTACGACATGGTCGACTCAGGGAGCTGGGGCGGTGATGCGCAGCACTGCGGCGGCGCCACCGGGGCCATGCCGATTACGTGGGGAGGTCCCATCGCCACGTTCCGCTGGGACAACGCCACCGACGTGGACTTCAAGTGGTTGACGGTCCGCGAAATCCAGCCGTGACGCCCAGGCGCTGACGCGGTGCTTCCAGGAGGGCGCGAGGGGCGGTGGCTCCTCGCGCCCTCGGTTCGTTGGAGGGCTTTTCGACAGGCCCACAGATGGAGGCCATCAGGCCAGGCGCGGGCGGGGCCGGTGGGGCGAGGCGCTACCGGCTTCAGTTGGGGTTTGTCGGTGTCGACAGGGGCGGCGTCCCGTGCTCAGCATCGCGGCCATGAATGTCCAGACCGCCACCGAGTCCTCCGACCGCATCTGGGAGAAGGAAATCCTCCCGGCGCTCGAGCGCTACATCCGCATCCCCAACAAGTCGCCTGCCTTCGACCCGGACTGGGTGAAGGCCGGGCACATGGAAGCCGCCGTGCAGCTCGTCGCGGAGTGGTGCCGCGCGCAGGCGCCGCACCTGCCCGGCCTCACGCTGGAGGTCATCCGCCTCAAGGACGAGCAGGGGAAGGACCGCACGCCGGTCATCTACATGGAGGTGCCCGGCACGCGCGGCGACGACACCGTGCTGATGTACGGCCACCTGGACAAGCAGCCGGAGATGACGGGCTGGCGTGAGGGCCTGACGCCGTGGGCCCCCGTGCGCGAGGGCGACAAGCTCTACGGCCGTGGTGGCGCGGATGACGGTTACTCCGCCTTCGCGTCGCTGACGGCGCTGCGCCTCTTGCGCGAGCAGGGCGTGCCGCACGCGCGCTGCGTGGTGCTCATCGAGGCGTGTGAGGAGAGCGGCAGCTACGACTTGCCGGCGTACATCGAGGCGCTGGCGCCACGCATCGGCAAGCCGTCGCTGGTGGTGTGTCTGGATTCAGGCTGCGCGAACTACGACCAGCTCTGGATGACGACGTCGCTGCGCGGAATGGTGGCGGGCAATCTGCGCGTGGACGTGCTCACGGAGGGTGTGCACTCCGGAGACGCGAGCGGAATCGTGGCCTCGTCCTTCCGCGTGCTGCGCCAGGTGCTGTCGAGGGTGGAGGAGGAGGGCACGGGCCGTGTGACGGTGCAGGGCCTGCACGTGGAGATTCCGAAGGAGCGGCGCGAGCAGGCGAGCGCGGCGGCGAAGGTGCTGGGCGAAGAGGTCTTCGGCAAGTTCCCGTGGATGCCGGGCATGCGGCCCATGTCGGACGACGGCGGGGAGCTGGTGCTCAACCGCACGTGGCGCCCGGCGCTGTCGGTGACGGGCGTGGACGGCATGCCTCCGCTGCAGAGCGCGGGCAACGTGTTGCGGCCCTTCACCACGGTGAAGCTGTCCATGCGCATTCCTCCGAGGCTGGAGCCGAAGTCGGCGCAGAAGGCGCTCAAGGACGCGCTGGAGAAGGATCCGCCGTACGGCGCGAAGGTGAGCTTCGAGGGTGACAAGGCCAGCGTTGGCTGGGATGCGCCGCCGCTCGCGAGCTGGCTGTCGCGCGCGGTGGAGTCCGCGTCCGGCACGTACTTCGGCCGGCCGGCCATGGCGATGGGCGAGGGTGGCACCATCCCTTTCATGGGCATGCTGGGTGAGCGCTTCCCTGAGGCGCAATTCCTTATCACCGGTCTGTTGGGCCCGGGCAGCAACGCGCACGGCCCCAACGAGTTCCTGCATGTCCCCACCGGCAAGAAGCTGACGTGCTGCGTGGCCAGCGTCATCGCGGATCACTTCAAGCGCTGACGTGGACCCAGGTGGCCCGAGGTACGCCTCGGGTCGCCTGTCAGTGTCGTCTGGTATTGCCGGGTGTGCCCGCCTCGCCGCGGGCCTCTCGCCAGGGCCTACCATGACGCTTCGTTGGGTGGTGTCGCTGCTCCTGTTGATGGCTGTCACTGGATGCGCGACGGGCCGAGTCGTGCGGCTGGAGACCGGGGAGGACTCCTTCCTCGTCACTCCTCGCGAGGAGCCTGACGCGGAAGTGAGTGCGGCGGTACTCGAAGACGACGAATTCGAGGAGGCCCTCACCGAGCTGGCACGGGATGTTCCTCCCTCTCGTAATCCCATGCAGGTCGCGCGGGAGCGCTTCGGCGTTCCGTCCCGGAGTGGGGTGTATGGGTATGAGCGTGGTTCCTCGCGACTCATCCCTGAGCGTAGAGAGGACGCGGACGGGCCTCGTCTGTTGGAGGACTACGCGGATGAAGCGCTGACTCGCGCGTATGGCCAGTGGTGCAAGCGGAAGGACCGACCCGGGGACTGCTTGCGCCTGCTGGACGAGGGCCCCCTGCTGGCCAGCGATGGCAAGTACACGTGGGCCCTGGTCATCGCCATGGACTCGGTGTGGGAGGAGACCTCCGAAGCACTGGAGGGCATGACGGACCCCCAGGCAGTCGTGGCTGGCATCGCCGCCTCCGCGACGATGTACCTGCTCTTGTGGTCGTTGCCCGAGCCGGTGAGTAAAGGCGTAGCGGCCACCTTGACGGCCTGCCTCATCGCCTACCTGGGCGTGGACACGGTGTGGAGCATGCTGGACGGGTGGCTGACGCTGGTGCGCCAGGTGGATACGGCGACGAGTTTCGAGCAACTCCATGCGGCGGGTGAGGCGTACGGCGAGGTGCTCGGGGAGAACGCGGCGCGCGTCTTCGTCATGCTGGCCACAGTGGCCATTGGGAGCACAGCGGGGCTGGCGGCGAAGTCAGTGGGACTGCCGGGCTCCGCCCAAGCGGCCCTGGCCGTGGAGTCCCAAGCAGGCTTCCAGTACGCGGCCGTGGGCAGCGTGAGTTCGGTCGCCTTGACTGCCGAGGGGTTCACCATCGCGCTGGCCCCGAACGCCGTGGCCATGGCGAGCCGGGGAGGGCGTAGCGAGCGTCATCACATCGCCACGAACAAGAACGACGTCTCCGCCGCGCGCGGAGGACCCTGGACGCCAAGGTTCAGGAAGCTGTTCGCAAGGGCTGGGATGAAGTTGAAGGACCCCGAGAACGTTGTTGAAGTCGTGGGCCACAAGGGGCCGCATCCGCAGCGCTATCACGAGTACGTCCATGATCGACTGAAGGAATCCTTGGGAGAGTGCCGCAAGGTGGAAGATTGCCGGAAGGCCCTGTTGGATGCGCTACGCGATCTCGCCAGAGAAGCGCAGACCCAGGGAACTAAAATCCACAGGCTTTTGACTCAAGACCGGTGAGGAATCTAGGAAGTCCGCCATGTCGAATCCGTCGCGGTATTTCAGGCTCAGAGAAGACGTGCGGGGTGGGTATTGGTACCTGGGAGACCCGCTCGATGAGACGGGCACCGAGGTCGAAGACATCTGGCAGTTCGCCCGGGGGCGGCCCATCGAGCTTGCGGGTCGCCTGAAGTTTCCCATCAGTGATCCTGGAAAGTGGTTGGATTTCTGTACCGCGGGAGTTGGCATGGCTCCCATTGTCCATGTCCGAGTGGCCAACCTCTTCGCGGAGCTGGCGCCCGATGATGTGCAATTGATTCCCGTCGATGTCGAAGGTCGCCCGGAACAACATGTCATGCTCGTCGCCACGAAGCTGATCCGGTGCATCGATGACGAAGCCTCGGAAGAGGCATTGTATTGGAAGCCCGAGGATGAGCGGCCGGACAAGCTGGGCCAGTACCGCAGCGTCGACGGGATGCGCATCGACCTCACGAAGCTGGGCGGCGCGAAGGTCTTCCGCACCTGGGGCTGGTCCATCGCCCTCATCGTCTCCGAGGACATCAAGCTCGCCATGGAACGCGCCAAGGTCACAGGGGCGAAGTTCGAGGAAGTCTGAGCGGAGGGTGCGGGCCTCACCGGAAGTGTCACATTCAGACGACACACGCGCCCCACGGGGCACCCTCTCCGCGCTTCTGCCGACAGTCGCCAGGGCCCCCAGGGAGGTGCGTCACACCGGCTCTGTTTCATAACCCGCGCTTGGGCTGAACCTCTCGCCACACGGGTTGCTAGACATTGCGGCGTAATTCTATGTCACGCACCCCACCCGGACGGTGGTCAGGCGATTCGCTCGCGTTGCTCCTCGACAGGTAGTCCCTCTCCCGGCTCCGACCGTGTGCCCCCGCACGTGGACACATCCCCATTCACCCCCAACGGAGCCAGACAATGAATGTCATCAAGACGCCCCCGGTCACCACCAAGGAAGGCCAGCTGATAGGCAAGGTGGAAGGGAAGGTTTCCGTCTTCAAGGGCATCCCCTACGCGAAGCCGCCCGTGGACAGCCTCCGCTGGCGCGCGCCGGAGCGCATCCCCGCATGGTCCGGCCCCCGCGAGGCGCTCGACTTCGGTCCCTCCGCGCTCCAGTCGCGCGAGGCCTGCATCGCGGGCGGCGGCGGTGACCCCGGGAAGATGGCCGAGGACTGCCTCTACCTCAACGTCTGGACACCCAAGACGGACCCGGGCGCGAAGCTGCCCGTGCTGTTCTGGATTCACGGCGGCGCCTTCATCATCGGCACGGGCCGCGTGCCTCCCTATGACGGCACGCAGCTCGCCGCCCGCGACGTGGTGCTCGTCACCTTCAACTACCGCCTGGGACACCTGGGCTTCTTCATGCACCCGGAGCTGGAGAAGGAGAACCCGGGCGGCCCGGCCAACTTCGGCATCCTGGACCAGATGCTCGCGCTGGAGTGGGTGAGGAACAACATCGCCCAGTTCGGAGGAGACCCCAGCAACATCACCATCATGGGCCAGTCCGCCGGCGCCAAGAGCGTGCTGGCGTTCTTCACCTCGCCGCTCATCCGGGAGAAGAACCCCTTCCGCCGCGGCGTGGCCATGAGCTCCTACGTGCTCCAGGAGAAGTCCGTGGCCGACGCGAAGCTCGCGGGCGTGGCCTTCGCCCACCATCAGGGCGTCCCCTGGCAGCAGGCCACCATGGAGAAGCTGCGCAAGCTGGACCCGGAGAAGTTCTGGGCGCTCCCCTCGGACAGCGGCAACGCGCCCAGCCCCATCTACGGGGACTCGGTGCTCCCCCAGACGATTCGCGCCAGCTTCGAGGCGGGCTCGCAGCTCAAGTTGCCGCTCATCCTCGGCAGCACGAGCGATGACTCGAGCGTGGTGTCCTCGTTCGGCATCGACCCGGCCACCATCATCGAGAAGCTGGGTCCCCTGGGAGAGATGATTCGCCAGCTCTACCCCGACGTGAATGACGACCGGGAGATTGGCCGGCGGATGTGCCGCGACTTCGTCTTCTCCGTCACGCCGCGCCACCTGGCGTCCTTCCACTCCCACCATGGGGCCCACGCCTGGCGCTACTACTTCGAGTACCGCGCGAAGATGCTCGCGCCCCGGCAGCCCCTGGGCGTGCCCCACGGCGGGGATGTCTCCTACTTCCTGGAGACGGCCGACCACGTCCCGCCGACAGGAGACCTTTTCGGGGACGAGGACCGGAAGTTCACCAGCAACCTGGTGGACTCCCTGGTCCAGTTCCTGCGCACCGGCACGCCAGGGCCCGTGGGCGGCGTCGCCTGGAACGAGCACACGGCGGAGAGCGACAAGCTCTTGAGGTTGGATACCACCGTCAGGATGGTGGACAACTTCGAGGGGCCCATCCTGGACGTGGCCCAGATGGTCATGCCGCTCATCGACTCCTTCGCCAAGCCGCCTCCGCCCGCGCTGCCGAAGGCGTCTTCGACTTCGTCGACGTCGTCGACGGCCGCGAAGGGCAAGCCGCGTCCGCAGGCCACCCCCTAAGAGGGCCCGCGGACCCGGGCCGCCGCCTCAGCGGCCCGTCTTGATGCCCAGGTTCCCACCCTGCTGGGAATTCCCGGGGCGCTTGGTGCTCGTGGTGCCAGGGGACTTGCCACCCTGGCGCCGCAGCTCCAGCCGCAGCTCGTCGTCGGCGGCGGAGACCTCGCGCGTCACCGGCTCGTAGCCGTTGAGCGCCAGCGTCACCGCCACCATGGGCGCGCCCTGCTCCAGCTCCAGCTTCATGGGTGTCACGCCGCGCTCCTCGCCGGCGATGCTCACCGTGGCGCCGGGCGGCTCGGTGATGACGGGCAGCTCCACCATCTTCACCGGCTCCGGCGTGGGCTTGGGTGGAGTCGGGGGCAGCTCGCGCTCCACGTGCACCTGCTGCGTCTGCGTCGGCGGTTTCTCCGGCAGCGTCGCCGCTCCCGCCGGTCCGCGCAGGAAGATGACGGCCGCGGCCGCCACCAGCAACCCCGCGCCCGCCGCGACGACGGGCACCCACGGAATGCGACGCACCTCCGCGCTGGGCGCGCGCTCCATGGGCGCGGTGCCGCGCGTGCGGTCCTGCACCACGGGGCCTCCGACGGCGGCCGCCAGCTGCTGCCGCGAGCGCGTCCCCGGCGTGACGTTGCGAGGCTGCTGCCGCGACGCGGACGTGCGCCCTCCCGGGCCCCCCACGCCGCTGAGCGACGAGTTGGAGCGCGAGTCCAGGTCCGCGTCCTCCGCGAGCTGGTCCAGCTTCGCCGGGTCCGTCTCCGTGGAGATGCGGTCCGCGTACAGCTCCCGCAGGTACGCCGACAGGTGCGCGCTGCTGGAGGGCAGCCGCAGGTTGAGCGTGTAGTCCTCCAGCGCCAGCCGGAAGGCGCCGCAGTCCGGGTAGCGCTCGTCCGGCGTGGGCGCCAGCGCCTTGAGCACCACTTCGTCCAGGCCCGGCGGCAACTTGGGGTTGAGCTGCGAGGGGCGCGGAACCTGGCAGTCCTTCACCAGCCGCAGCGTCATCAAGTCCGAGTCACCCTTGAAGAGCCGCTTGCCCGTCAGCATCTCCCACATGACGACGCCCAGCGCGAACAAGTCACTGCGCGCGTCGATGGCCAGGCCGCTCGCCTGCTCGGGGGACATGTAGGGGTATTTGCCCTTGAGGACGCCCGTCGCCGTGTTGGCGCTGCTGGTGGCAGCCTTGGCCACACCGAAGTCGATGACCTTCACGCCTCCGTCGAAGCCGACCAGGATGTTCTGCGGTGACACGTCGCGGTGTACCAGCCGCATGGGCCGGCCCTGGACGTCCCGCGCCTGGTGCGCGTAGTGGAGACCCGCCGCGGCATCCGCGATGACGCGCAGAATCAATCCCACCGACATCGGCTTGTTCTGCGCCCGGGAGAACTTCTCCAGACGACGCACATCGTCACCCTGGACGTACTCCATGGCCAGGCAGTGCCGACCCTCAATCTGGGACAGGTCGAGGATGGTGATGAGGTTGGGGTGGGTGAGGCGGGCTACCAGCCCGGCCTCATCCAGGAACATGGAGAGGAACTCATCATCCTCCGCGAGGTGCGGGAGGATGAGTTTGAGGACCACCAGCCGCTCGAAGCCCGTTCCGTGCTCACGGGCCAGAAACACCTGTCCCATGCCTCCCGAGGCAATCTTCCGCAGCAACTCGTACTTACCGAATGGCACCGCCATGATGTGCTCGGGAGAATATCTCCCTTTCTCACCGTGCGGGAAATGACCGGTCGGCTGTCACCCCACATTGACACGGGACAGTGAAGGTCTGGGTGGGACTCACGCCTTCATCCTGTAACCCGAGCGGAGCACGAAGTACACGACGACGGTGGCCACCACGGCGACGCCGGCGAGGATGCCGCCGCCGAACAGGGGCGAGTACATGCTGCGGCCGAGCATCCCGTAGCGCAGCCCCTCCACCATGTAGACCATGGGGTTGAAGAGGCTGATGGTGTTCCAGGGCGCGGGCAGCTCGCGCACGGAATAGAAGACGCCGCCGAGGAACGTGAGCGGCAGCATGACGAAGGTGGGGAAGAAGTTGATCTGCTCGAACTTCTCCGCCCACACGGCGGCGAGCATGCCCAGCACGCTGAAGACGTAGGAGGCGATGAGCAGGAAGTACACGGCCACCCACGCGTGCTCCAGGCTGAAGCCGGTGAAGGCGCCCGCCACGGCCCACGTCAGGCCGCCGACGACGAGGCCGCGCACCATGGCGCCGCCGATGAAGCCCGCCATCAGCTCCCCGGGCCCCAGGGGCGCCACCAGCAGGTCCACCACCGTGCCCTGAATCTTGGTGATGAACAGGGACGAGGAGCTGTTGAGGAATGCGTTGTTGGCGATGCCCAGGAAGACGAGGCCCGGCACGATGAAGTGCAGGTAGGGCGAGCCCTCCACCTCGTGGACGCGGCCGGAGATGCTGTAGCCGAAGACGATGAAGTACAGCGTGGTGCTGATGAGCGGTGAGAGGACGGTCTGCCCCGGCACTCGCATGAAGCGCCGGACCTCCTTCACGAACAGCGTCTGCATCCCGAGGACGTTCATGGTGGTGTCTTTGCGTGGCGCACGCCGCCTTCGCGCGCCCGTGACGGGCCTCGCGGTGGGGCGGGGGCGCGGAAGAAGGGAAGG
>NZ_JABUMQ010000018.1:0-62209 GCF_013336645.1 Myxococcus sp. CA039A
CCATCATCCCGCACCTCGAGCACCAGCCTGTCCCCCCGGCGCCAGGTTCGCACCCACACGTTCCCTCGAGACGCACGCCGCGAAGTCCCATGCTTGATGGCGTTCTCGACGAGTGGCTGGAGGACGAGCGCGGGAACCCGAGCCATCAACGTCTCTGGCTCCGGCTCCAGGTGGGACTCCAGCCGTCCACCGAAGCGAAGCTGCTCGATGCCCAGGTAGCGGCGGACCAGCTCCAGTTCCTCGGACAGCGGCACCTCGTGGTCCCCGCGTCCTTCCAGACTGGCCCGCAGCAAATCCCCCAGCTCCACGAGCGCCTCCACGGCCTCCGGGTTGCGCGACTGGCGAACCAACCCGACGACAGCGTTCAGCGTGTTGAAGAGGAAGTGTGGATCCAACTGCGCGCGCAGGGACTGGAGGCGGGACTCGGCCAGCCGCGCCATCAACCGGGACTCCGCCAGCTCCCGCTCCCGCGCCCGACGGACCGCGTTCAGCGCCGCCCAGGCCGCGAGAAACAGCAGGTACTCAAAATATCCCAGCGCTCCCCGCTCCAGAAGGAGCGCTCGCAGCCCCTCGCTGAACGCCACGCCCCGGGCGGCCCACTGTTCGAGCCCGGAGCGCACCAGGGCGAGCAGGAGCGCATGCACCAGGACGAAGCCACTCCCGATGGCGATGAGCGGCCCCACCTCGCGAACCCCAGGAGTCGCATCGCGCGTTACACGGCGAAAAGTGGCCAGGATGAGAGGCCCCAGGAGCGCCCAGACGCTGTAGGGCACCATCGCCAGCGCCAGCTTGAAGCCAAAGTCCCGAGGCTCGTGTGCATACGCGCCCACCGCATGAGGCAGCGCGGCGAGCAATCCCGCGCCCATGCCGAACATCCACACGCGCCGAGGGGACAGGACACGCGTCGGGGCTCGCGCGTCCGGCGCCTCCCCCTGGTTCACGGCATCCCTCGCGGCCACGGTGACGCAGCGTAGCGGAAGCGCCTGG
This sequence comes from Myxococcus sp. CA039A, assembly GCF_013336645.1. NCBI lineage: Bacteria > Pseudomonadati > Myxococcota > Myxococcia > Myxococcales > Myxococcaceae > Myxococcus > Myxococcus sp. CA039A. The sequence goes on from NZ_JABUMQ010000018.1 coordinate 988, forward strand.
TTTCGAGAGCCCCCCGCGAAGCGAAACACGTGCTTCGGCTATGCTGCTCGCGCTCCGTGAACAGGACCACTCCGGGCCACGAGCCCGATGAAACACGCCCGCCGTCTCCACCGTCCTCCCATGTGCGCGCCGGCACTCTGTACGCATTGGACGACACACCCGACACCGCCCCTCCTCCGAGCCAGGCCGCGCGAGGGCTCCGTGTCACGGGTATCGGCACGGCCTTGCTCATCGCCCTGGGACTCGCCGTCCCCGGCGTGGCCGCGTTCCTGCTCCGTCCCAGCACCACGCCCCCCCTCACCGCCACCCCGACCGGGAACACCGCGCCGGCGCGCGAGCCTCCGCCTCCCGCCCCCACGGGTCCCGTGCGGGTCTGCGTGTTGAAGTTCCGCAACCTGAGTGGAGACACCTCACTCACGCCCCTCGAACTGGCCCTGTCCGAAGCAGTGGTCACCGACGTGGGCCACCAACCCGGGATGCGACTCATCGAGCGCGGGCAGTTGGACCTCCCGATGGAGGAGCAGGACTTCACGCAGGGCGCGCGGGTGGACCCGGAGACCCGGGCCCGCCTGGGTCGCATCGTCGGCGCGGAGGTGGTGGTGCTCGGCGGCTTCCAGCAAGCGGGCGCCGTGCTGCGCATCTCCGCGAGGTTCGTCCACGTGGAGACCGGTGAAGTACTCGACACGGCGCGCGTGGAGGGGCCCGCGAGCAAGCCCTTCGAGGTCCAGGACGCGCTCACCGCCGAGGTGCGCGCGCTGCTGCCCCGCCTGCCCGCGAGGCTGAGACCATGAAGGCCCCACACGCGCTGCTGCTGCTCCTCTTCCTGTGCTCCCACCTGGCGCACGCGGCGGCACCCGCGAAGCCTCCGCCAGGGCCCGCGGCGGTGATGCCGTTCCGCAACCTCAACACGGACACCTCGCTGGACTGGCTCGCGCGTGGCATGACGGAGACGCTCATCTCCGACCTGCGCGCCAGCGGACGCATCCAATTGGTGGAGCGCGAGCAGCTCGACGCCGCCCTCGCCGAGCTGGACCTCCAGGAGCGAAAGCAGTCCACGGAGTCGACAGCGGTCCGCGTGGGCCGCCTCGTCGGAGCCCGCACCGTCGTGCTGGGCAGCATCCAGCGCGCGGAGCAACAGGTGCGCATCAACGCGCGCTTCATCGACGTGGAGACCGGCGTCGTGCTGGACACGGCGAAAGTCACGGGCCCCGTGGACCGCATCTTCTCGCTGCAGGACCAGGTGGCGGCCCGGCTGATCGGCTCGCCGGTGAAGCCGCGCGCGAAGCGTCCCTCGGGGAGAGAAGCGGTGCTGGCCCTGGAGACCTATGGTCGGGCACTCCAGGCCCCCACCGAGGACGAGCGCGCGTGGCTTCTTCGCGCGACGTTGGCGGGCAGCCCGAGCTTCGAGTACGCCCGAGAAGAGCTCTCTCGTCTGGAGAAGCGGCTTGCCGAGCACGCCCTGCGCGCCACCCCCGGTCGCGAGGCCGCCGACGCGGAGCTGCGGGCCATGATGCTGGACCCCCAACGCGCCTCCGAGGAGCGCTCCTCGGCCGCGTTGCGGTTGTTGGACGCGAACTACATCCGGGGCCGCTGGCGCACGCTGGTCCAGGACACCGAGCGGGTCCTGCCGCTGGGGCTTCCGCTGTATCAACTTCGCCTCCCAGCCGAGACGGCCTTGTGGTTTCGCATCATCGCGCTCGGCAAGCTCGATCAATTGGACGCCGCGCGGGACGCCGGTGACACCTTCCTGCGGACCTATCCCCAGAGCCTGATGGCAGACGGCGTCGACTCCATGATGCGAGCCTCCGCCCTGGCCCGCGCCGCCAACGAGCAATCCCACAAGGCGATGATCGAGGGGCTGGCGACCGAGGAACTCCTCTTCGCCCGGCGCATCGAGGAGCTCGAGCGGAAGGGCCAGCCCACCGTCTCCGTGCGGATGGAGCGCGACTACAACCGCTGCTTCAAGCCCGCCACCCATCACGTGAATGCCCAGACCCTGGTGGCCTGCCGGGCGTTCTACGAAACGTGGGGAGGCGGAGCCTCCGCCATCGAGAAGACCTACGCCAGGAACGCACGCGAAGCAGAGATTGCCGCCCTCGTCCGCCTGCGCCGCTACAACGAAGCACGTGAGCGGCTGGCCGCCTACCGCGCCATCGACCCCAATGGGGAACAGGCCAGTGTCGCGCGCGTCCTCGTGGTCAACATCCGCGCCAGCGACGAGGAATGAAGGCGCGGCACCTGTCCGGCGTGCCGCGCCTCCAGTGCCCTGGCTACGGGGCGATCTTCGTCAGGAACGAGTCGGGGGCACCCTGCAGCGTGTTGCCCTCGAAGTTCCCGTCCAGGTAGCCGCCGACGTACATGTTGTCGTTCTGGTCCACCACGACACCCATGCTGCGCACATCCTTCTCCACGCCGTTGAGCACCGCGGTGGGCTGCTGCTTGATCCACTGGAGCGTGCCGGAGAAGTCCACCTTCGCCACGTAGTTGTGGACCATGCCGCCCGTGGTGTCGGTCGTCTGCGTCACGTCCGCCACCCCGCCTCCCGTCACGTAGATGCCGTCGTCATGGGCGAAGATGCCCATGCCCCACGAGCCAGAGCCCGAGTCCAGCTCCCACACCCACTGCTTGACACCCGCCGGGTTGAACCGCGCGATGAAGACGTCGATGGCCGGGGTGACGTTGGGCACGCCATCCATGCCACCGCCGCTGTAGCCCGTCAGGTACACGTTGCCGTTCGCATCCAGCGTGGAGCCGTAGAGCCACACGGCCGTGGCGGGAGCACCCGCCAGCCGCGTCCACTGCTTCACGCCGTCCGCGTCGTACTTGGTGATGAAGGCGTCCTGAGGCCCGGTCAGCGTCTGGCCGTCCAGGTTGCCGTCCGTCCAGCCGGAGACGTAGACGTTGCCGGAGTTGTCGGCGGAGGCCCGCCGCGCATGGGTCGACTTCCCCGCCACGCCCAACAGGCGCGTCCACTGCTTCACGCCCGTCGCGTTGTACTTGGTGACGAACGCATCGTAGTTACCGGTGCGCACGTTGCCATCCAGGTTGCCGTTGGTGGAGCCCACCAGGAAGGCGTTGTCCGCCGAGTCGAGCGACACGCCGTAGCCCTCCGTCTGCGCTCCCGCCAGGCCAATCTGCCGCGTCCAGCCAAACACGCCGGTGTAGCGGTAGCGGGTGATGAACGCGTCCCGGCCCCCGCTGCTCGTCGCGCCCGGCAGGGCGCCATCCGTGAAGCCCGCGACGTAGATCTCCTCGAACGACCGGTTGCGCGCGATGCCGTAGCCCAGGGTGACAGTGCCCGCCACGCCGAGCTGCTTGTGGAACTGGAGGTTGCCGTTCCAGTCGCGGGCCGTGAGGAAGCCGTCCATCAATCCGGCCATGGGCTGCCCCTCCACGCCCACCGTCGTCATGCCCGTGGAGTACGTACGCCCCGCCGGGTCGCCGGCCAGGTCATGGATGCGGGTGAAGCCACCCGGGGCGCCGGACGTCTTCGTCCACAGGTCCACCACCGTGGGGAACGCGTCACACTGGTACAGCTCCAGCCGACCAATGGACAGGACGACGATGCCCGCGCGGTTGTCGTTGTCGTCCGACACGTTCAGCCGGTACTTCTTGTACTGACCGGGGTGGGCCACGTCGTACTCGCGCCGCTCGTTGGTCCAGCCCGTCACGTTCGTGCGCGTGTCCACCACCACCCAGGTGCTGCCGTTGGAGCCCTCCAGCGTCCAGTTCTTCGGGGACCGCGTGGTGATGGAGCCGTTGGAGTAGGAGATGGCGTAGCGGCGCACCGTCTTCATCACGCCACTGCCGAACTCGTACCCCAGCCATGCGGGCGTCTGGTTGGCCGTGGAGAGCCAGAAGGTGGTGGCGTTGTCGAACGCCTTCCAGGGCTCGTAGGCGGCCGGATTCGAGCCGTACACGCCCGAACTCGTGACGAAGCCCGAGGGCGCCGAGTTGCTCGTCATCACCGGCACCAGGCTGGTGCAGTTGGTGAGCTGCTGCTCCTGGCTCCCCGGAGCGTCCGTCGGGGCATCCTCGCCCGGCTCCCCACCCTGGCAGCCCACGAGCGCCAGCGCGCTCGCCAGGAACATCCCTCGTACCGCGTTCAAGAATCTCATGGTGTCTCCCCTCGTTCCGCGAGCGCGAAGGTGCGCGCGGCCATCCGGCGGCCCCGTGACTCCAGGCCCTCGGTGGACCAGGGAGATACCGACCCCGGGGCGACCTCTGGCGCGGGATGTGACGAAACCGCCCTGGCGAGGGACGAAACCGCCTCACCCGGGGATGAGACCTGAATCACGGTTCATATTTTCCGGCGCATTGCAAGCCAGCCCGTGTTGCACGCGCTGCGTCGAAAGAATCGGTCTTGCTCGCGACGAACCAAACCCATTGAATCGCGCCCATGAAATTCCTGCGTGAGCTGCGCTCGGTCCTGAACCTGACGGTGCTGGTGGCCGGGCTCGGTTACTTCGTCGACCTCTTCGACATCACGCTGTTCGGCGTGGTGCGCGCCGCGTCGCTCCGGGACATCGGCATCACCAGTCCGGAGGAGGTGCTGTCGAAGGGCATCCTCATCTACAACTGCCAGATGGTGGGGATGATGGTGGGCGGCCTCTTGTGGGGCGTGCTCGCCGACAAGCGCGGCCGGCTGTCGGTGATGTTCGGCTCCATCCTGCTCTACTCGTTCGCGAACCTGGCCAACGCGTTCGCCTGGGACGTGACGAGCTACGCGGTGTTCCGCTTCCTGGGCGGCGTGGGCCTTGCGGGCGAGCTGGGCGCGGCAATCACCCTGGTCGCCGAGTCGCTCCCCAAGGAGAAGCGCGGCCTGGGCACCACCATCGTCGCGACGCTCGGCATGCTGGGAATCGTGGCGGCGGCCTTCGTGGGCCAGCACCTGCACTGGAAGACGGCCTACTTCACCGGCGGCATCATGGGACTGGCGCTGCTGTTCGCCCGCTTCAAGGTCTCCGAGTCGGAGCTGTTCACCAAGAAGACGGACCCGTCGCGCGCCAACCCCTTCCTGCTGCTCCAGGGGGGCCGGTTCCTCAAGTACATCTGCTGCATCCTGATTGGCGTCCCCATCTACTTCACCACCGGCATCCTCTTCACCTTCGCGCCGGAGCTGACGGCGGGGCTCAACGTGCAGGGCACCGTCACGGCGGGCAACGCCATCCTCTATGGCTCCATCGGCCTGACGATTGGCGACCTGCTCGCCGGCCTGTTCAGCCAGTGGCTCAAGAGCCGCAAGCGCGCGGTGGCGCTGAACCTGGTGGGTGGCTTCCTGCTGATGCTCGTCTACGGGCTGGTGCCCGGGCTCACCAGCACGACGGTGTACCTCCTCAGCTTCCTCATCGGCATCATGGTGGGCTACTGGGCGGTGCTGGTGACGATGGCGGCCGAGCAGTTCGGCACCAACATCCGCGGCACGGTGGCGACGACGGTGCCCAACTTCGTCCGGGGCTCCGCCGCGATTGCCGCCAGCGGCTTCGCCGTCCTCAAGGGCTACATCTCCGTGCCCATGGCGGCCATCACCGTGGGCAGCATCTGCTTCGGACTCGCGCTGATCGCGCTCACGCGAATCGAAGAGACCTTCCACCGCGACCTCGACTTCGAGGAGGCCGGGCCGGACGCGGCCACCGAGGCCGCCGCGCGCTCCCAGCCCTCCTGAAGGGCCGGCGTCAGCCCTTGCGGGCGCTCACCCGCATGGGCATTCCCCGCTTGGGCACGAAGGTCAGCCGCGTCTGCCACTCCACGGGGTTCTTCCCCAGGTACTCCACGTCGCACTGCTGGAGCAGCGTGGCCAGCGTCTGCACCGTGTCCACCTGGGACATGTGCTGGCCCACGCAGATGCGCTGGCCGGCCCCGAAGGGCACGTAGGCGCACTTGTGCATTCCCGTCATGCGCTCCGGCAGGAAGCGGTCCGGGTCGAACGTGTCCGCGTCCTTCCAGTGGTCCGGGTGCCGGTGGATGGCGTACGGGCACATGAGGAGCTGGGTGCCCTTGGGCAGGAGCACCCCGCCCACCTCCACCTCGCCCGCCGTCTCCCGGAGGATGGTCCACGCGGGCGGGTTCAGCCGATTGATCTCCTGCACGACGCGGTTCGTATACGTCAGCTTCGCCACGTCCTCGTACTTCGGCGGCTCGCTGCCACAGACCGAGCTCACCTCCTCGCGGATGGCGCGCGTCACCTCCGGGTGCTGCGTACACGCGTGCACGGCCCACGTCAGGGAGGTGGCGATCATCTCGAAGCTGGCGCCGAAGAGGTTGACGATTTCGTCGCGCACCTGCTTGTCCTCCATCGGCTCGCTGGTGTCCCGGGCCCGCGCCTCCACGAGCGCGGACAGCAGGGTGATGTCTCCGTCCTGCGTCCCCCGCTCGCGCCGCCGGGAGAGCCGCGCGTAGATCCACCCGTTGATGAGCCACAGCGCCGTGCCTATCCGCTCGGGGTTCGGGTCGAGCCGGGGCAGCAGCTTGAAGTACAGCGTGCCCCAGGGCCCTCGCCGACGACCGAACACGTCGATGGCATCCATGATGCTCGCGAAGAACTCCTCGCGGGGCGTCTCATCGAAGCACGTGCGCCACATCACCCCGAACATCAGGCGGGCCGCCTCCGTGTACATGTCGAAGGACTCGCCCCTGGCGCCCAGGTCGGACCACCGCCGCACGCCCTTGGACAGCTCGTCGCTGAAGATGCCCGCCCACTGCCGGACCTTCTCCTTGTGAAACATGGGCTGAACCATGTGTCGCTGCCGCTTCCAGACGTCCCCCTGGCTCACGGTGAGCCCGTTGCCATTGAAGGGATTGACGATGCGCGGTTTGGGGAAGACCAGGGGCTCGTCGATGAGCACCCGCTTCACGTCCACCGGGTTCCTCAGGAACGCGATGGGGTAGCCGTAGACGCGAACCAGGGACACGTCGCCGTATTCGGCGTGGAGCTTGTTGGCCAGGGCCAACGGCTCTTGGAGCATGGGAAAAAAGCTACCCAGCACGGGCAATCCCCGAGGGCCGGCCTTGCGGCGCACGGAGGGCGAAGGAGCAGAGGTGTCCATGACCCCCGATTTGTTCCGGTCGGCTCCGCACCGTCAAGACCGCCATGCACTGACTTGAAACCGACGTCCCGAAACGGGCCAGTTGCGCTGGGAGGGGGAAGAGCCCTATCCCCTCTACCCAGCCATGGCTTCCGCCCCCATCCGACCCATCCAGAAAGTGCTGTGCGCCAACCGCGGTGAGATCGCCATCCGCGTGTTTCGCGCCTGCAACGAGCTTGGCATCCGCACCGTCGCCATCTACAGCGACGAGGACCGGACGCATGAGCACCGCCACAAGGCCGATGAGGCCTACCGGGTCGGTCACGGCAAGCGCCCCGTGGAAGCCTACCTGGGCATCGACGAAATCCTCGACGTGGCGGAGCGAGCCGGGGTGGACGCCATCCACCCGGGCTACGGCTTCCTGTCGGAGAACGCCGACTTCGCCGAGGCCTGCGAGCGCCGGGGCATCCGCTTCATCGGCCCCCGCTCCGCGGTCGTGCGGACCATGGGAGACAAGGTCGCCGCCAAGGCGCTCGCCCAGCAGGTCGGCGTGCCCACCGTGCCGGGCACGACGCTGGAGGGTGACGACGCCCAGGTACTGGCCCGCGCGCGGGAGTTCTTCTCCACGCACGGCGGTCCGGTGCTCGTGAAGGCGGCCCACGGCGGCGGCGGGCGCGGCATGCGCGTGGTGCGCGAGGAGAAGGAGCTGGAGGCGGCGCTCGCCTCGGCGCGCTCGGAGGCGAAGAGCGCCTTTGGCTCCTCGGCCGTGTTCCTGGAGAAGTTCCTGGAGCGGGTGCGACACATCGAGGTGCAGCTGCTCGGAGACCTGCATGGGCAGCTGGTCCACCTGCACGAGCGCGACTGCTCGGTGCAGCGGCGGCACCAGAAGGTCATCGAGATCGCTCCCGCGCCCAACCTGGCCCCGGCGCTCAAGCACGCCATCTGCGACGCGGCGGTGCGGCTGGCGAGGGAGGCGGGCTACAGCAGCGCGGGCACGGCGGAGTTCCTCGTCGGCGACGACCACTTCTACTTCATCGAGTGCAACGCACGACTCCAGGTGGAGCACACCGTCACGGAGCAGGTGACGGGCGTGGACCTGGTGCAGAGCCAGATTCGCATCGCGGAGGGCCACGCGCTGAACTCGCCCGAGGTGGGCATCCCCTCGCAGGAGTCCATCCAGCCACGAGGCTTCGCGGTACAGCTGCGCGTCACCACGGAGGACCCGTCCAACAACTTCATGCCGGACGCGGGAGTCATCACCGCCTGGCGCGCGGCCACCGGCTTCGGCATCCGCCTGGATGGCTCGAACGGCTACACCAACGCGCACATCTCCCCGTTCTACGACTCCATGCTGGTGAAGGTCATTGCCTACGCGCCCACCTTCCAGGGCGCGGTGATGAAGGGCCAGCGCGCCCTGCGCGAGTTCCGCATCCGAGGCGTGAAGACGAACCTCCCGTTCCTGGAGAACGTGCTGCACCACCCCGACTTCCAGGCGGGCAAGACGTACACGCGCTTCATCGACGAGACGCCGGAGCTGTTCCATCTGGCGCCCCGGAGAGACCGCGCCAGCAAGCTGCTCACCTACCTGGCCGAGGTCATCGTCAACGGCCACCCCACCATCAAGAGCCACCAGCGGCTCAAGCCCACGCAGTTCATGGAGCCGCGCCTGCCGGTGGCGCCTCCCGGCCCTCCGCCCCGAGGCACCGCGCAGATTCTCGCGGAGAAGGGTCCTCGGGGACTGGCCGAGTGGGTGCTCGCGCAGAAGCGCGTGCTGCTGACGGACACGACGATGCGGGACGCGCACCAGTCGCTGCTGGCGACGCGCATGCGCACCCGGGACGTGCTGCGGGTGGCCCCCGCCACGGCGCACCTGGCGTCGGACCTGTTCAGCCTGGAGAGCTGGGGCGGCGCGACGTTCGACACCGCGTACCGCTTCCTCAACGAGGACCCGTGGGCCCGGCTGCGGGCGCTGAAGGCCGCAGCGCCCAACCTGCTGCTCCAGATGCTGCTGCGTGGCGCCAACGCCGTGGGCTACACCAGCTATCCGAACAACGTGGTGGAGGCGTTCATCGACGAGGCGGCCGAGGCGGGCGTGGACGTCTTCCGCATCTTCGACAGCCTCAACGACCTGGGCAGCATGGACGTGTCCATCCGCCGTGTGATCAAGACGGGCAAGGTGGCCGAGGTGGCCATCTGCTACACGGGCGACGTCGCGAACCCCAAGCGCAAGAAGTACACGCTCGACTACTACGCGGACCTGGCGAAGCGCATCGAGGACTCGGGCGCGCACTTCCTGTGCATCAAGGACATGGCGGGCCTGTTGCGTCCGCGCGCGGCGGCCATGCTGATGGACCGGCTGCGCGAGGTGACGAAGCTGCCCATCCACCTGCACATGCACGACACCGCGGGCAATGGCATCGCCAGCTACCTGGAGGCCATCGAGCACGGGGTCCACATCGTCGACGTGGCCCTGGGCAGCATGGCGGGCCTCACCAGTCAGCCCAGCCTCAACGCGCTGGTGAGCGCCCTGCGCGGCCATCCGCGTGAGACGGGCCTGGCCAACGCACGGCTGCAGCCGCTCGCCAACTACTGGGAGGACGTGCGCGAGTACTACGCCCCCTTCGAAAGCGGCCTCAAGAGCACGACGAGCGAGGTCTACTACCACGAGATTCCGGGCGGTCAGTACTCCAACCTCCGGCCGCAGGTCGCGGAGATGGGCCTGCTCAGCCGATGGAACGACGTGAAGGACGCCTTCGCGCTGGTCAACGTGCTGGTGGGTGACATCCCCAAGGTGACGCCGTCGTCGAAGATGGTGGGCGACTTCGCCATCTTCCTCCTGAAGAACGACCTGATGGTGCGCGCGCCCACGCTGGCGGAGGCCGCCACGCTGACGCACGTGAAGCTCATCGCGGAGGCGCCCCGGTTGGACTTCCCCTCCAGCGTGGTGGGCTACTTCCGGGGCGAGCTGGGCCAGCCGCCCAACGGCTTCCCCGAGGATCTGCGCGCCGCGGTGCTCAAGGGCCTGCCGCGCGTGGAAGGCCGCCCGTCCGCGAGCCTCCCCGCGTTGGACCTGGAGGCCCTGCGCGCCGAGCTGTCGAAGAAGACAGGCCAGCCGCTGTCGCGCGTGGACGCCATCTCCAGCGCGCTCTACCCGCGCGTCATGGCGGGCTACCTGGACGATGCCGCGCGCTACGAGGACGTCTCCATCCTCGACACGCCCAACTACTTCTACGGCATGGAGGTGGGCCAGGAGATCTGGGTGGACCTGGAGCCGGGCAAGACGCTGGTCATCAGCCTGTCCGCGGTGGGCGAGCCGGACGAGGACGGCCTGCGCACCGTCTACTTCGCGCTCAACGGCCACAACCGCACGGTGCAGGTGAGGGACCGCAGCCGCGCGGCTCGCGTGGAGTCGCGCCGTCAGGCAGACCGCGCCAATCCCAACCACGTCGCCGCGAGCATGCCGGGCACGGTCATCGCCGTGCACATCAAGGCGGGGGCCAAGGTGGACGCGGGTGCGCCGCTCGTCACGCTGGAGGCGATGAAGATGGAGACGGTGGTGCGCGCCCCTCGCGCGGGCACCGTCGCGGAGGTGGCGACGACGCTGAAGGCCTCCGTCCAGGGCGGAGACCTGCTCGCGGTGCTCCAGTAGGGCCGCGAGAAGGAACAGCCGGCCGTTGAGTGTGGGCGCGGCCTTTGACATGGTCGCGCCCCATGAAGCGTGCACTCCTGTCCTTCCTGGCCCTGGTGTCCTGCGCCACTCCCTCCAACACGTCGCCGTCGACCTCCGAGACCGCGGCGAGCTCCGGCCCCGGAGGCACCGCGCCCCAGGTGCCCGCGCTCCCGGAAGAAGTCCGGCTGGCAGACCTGCGGCAGATGACCTTCGGCGGAGAGAACGCCGAGGCCTACTGGTCCTTCGACGGCAAGCAGCTGTCGCTCCAGGCCCGGCACGAGGGCATGGGCTGTGACCGCATCTACCGGATGGCTGTGGACCCCGCGAGCGGCGCCGCCGCCACGGTGACGCCGGTCTCCAGCGGCCAGGGCGCGACGACGTGCGCGCACTTCCTGCCCGGCGACCAGGCGATCATCTACGCCTCCACGCATTTGGGTGGCGAGGCGTGCCCGCCCAAGCCCGACCACTCCATGGGTTACGTCTGGGCCCTGTACGACACGTACGACATCTTCAAGTCGAACGCGGATGGCAGCGGGCTGACGCGACTGACGGAGACGCCGGGCTACGACGCGGAGGGCACTGTCTGCGGCAAGGACGGCTCCATCATCTTCACGTCCGTGCGGGATGGCGACCTGGAGCTGTACCGGATGGACCGCGACGGGAAGAACGTGAAGCGGCTGACGCACACGCCCGGCTATGACGGCGGCGCGTTCTTCAACGCGGACTGCTCCAAGATTGTCTGGCGCGCGTCGCGTCCGCAGGCCGGCAAGGCCCTGGACGACTACCAGGGACTACTCAAGCGCGGACTGGTGCGGCCGACGAAGCTGGAGCTGTACGTGGCCAACGCGGACGGCTCGGAGGCGAAGCAGATCACCTGGCTGAACGGCGCCGCCTTCGCTCCCTTCTTCCACCCCAATGGCCGGCGCATCCTGTTCGCCTCGAACCACGGCGACCCCAAGGGCCGCGAGTTCGACATCTGGGCGGTGGACGTGGACGGCTCCAACCTGGAGCGCATCACGTATGCGCCGGGCTTCGACGGCTTCCCCATGTTCTCGCCGGACGGCAAGTGGCTGGCCTTCTCCAGCAACCGCGCCACCGCGCAGGGAAAGAGCGACACCAACCTGTTCATTGCCCGCTGGGTGGATGACGTGAAGCCGGCCTCGGGTGCGCCGTCGGCCGCCGCGGACCGCATCCGCGAGGACGTCTCCTTCCTCGCGGCGCCCGCACAGGAGGGTCGGGGCATCGGCACGAAGGGCCTTGAGGCCGCCGGAGGACTCATCGAGACGCGGTTCCAGGAGCTGGGTCTGACGCCCGCGGGTGACACCGGGACGTTCCGGCAGGCGTTCCCCGTCACCACCGCCGTGCAGCCCGGGGCTGGGACTCAGGTGCGACTCGGGAAGACGGTGCTCCCGACGGATGCGTACACGGTGCTCGGCTTCTCCGGACAGGGACAGGCGCAGGGCGCGCTGGTGTTCGCGGGTTACGGAATCGTGGAGCCGTCGCTCAAGGTGGACGACTACGCGAAGCTGTCGGTGAAGGGGAAGATTGTCGTGGTGCGCCGCTTCGTCCCGGACGCCCCCGAGTTCTCCGACACGGACAAGCAGCGCCGCTTCGGTGACCTCCGCTACAAGGCCTGGCAGGCGGCGCAGCGTGGCGCGAAGGCGCTCATCGTCGTGGACTGGCCCCAGGCTCCCACGCCCGCGCCCAAGGAGTGGCGGATGCCTCCCGAGGCGACCCTGCCCGTCCTGCATCCCGAGGGGGTGGGCGACGCGGGGCTCCCGGTCGTCGTGGTGAAGCGCGCGGCGATGGAGCCGGTGATGGGCTCGCTGCTGGCGCGCAAGCGCGTGGACGCGCAGGTGGACGTGAAGCTCGAGTTCGAGCAGCGCGCGGCCTTCAACGTCGCGGCGGTGCTGGAGGCGGGCGAGGGCAAGCTGCCGGGCCTCGTCGTGGTGGGCGCGCACTATGACCACCTGGGCTTCGGTGGACGTGGCTCGCTGATGCCGGACCGGCACGAGGCGCATGGCGGCGCGGATGACAACGCCTCGGGCGTCGCGGCGCTGTTGGAGATTGCCCGCACGCTGAAGGAGCGCCGCGCGGAGCTGAAGCACGACGTGCTCTTCCTCGCGTTCTCGGGTGAGGAGACGGGCCTGCTCGGCTCCACGCACTTCACCCGGCAGCGGGGGGACGCGGGGATGAAGCAGGTCACCGCGATGCTGAACCTGGACATGGTGGGCCGGCTGCGGTCCGGTGGCCTGTCGGTGCTGGGCGCCGAGTCCGCCACCGAGTGGGGGCCACTGCTCGCGCGCGCGTGCGACGAGGCTCGCGTCACCTGCAACCCGAGCGGTGACGGGTACGGCCCGAGCGACCACTCGCCCTTCTACGCGGCGGGCGTGCCGGTGCTGCACTTCTTCACGGGAGCGCACTCGGACTACCACAAGCCCACGGACACGGTGGAGGGCATCAACGCGGTGGGCACCGCGCAGGTGGCGCGCATCGTGTCGGCCGTGACGGTGGGCCTGGATGGGACGGCGGCGTTGACCTACCGCAAGGTCCCCTCCCCCACTCCGCGCGGAGACCTGCGCAGCTTCAACGCGTCGCTGGGCACGGTGCCTGACTATGCGGGCCCGCCCAACGGGCAGAAGGGCATGTTGCTCGCGGGAGTGCGCGCGGGAGGCGCGGCGGACCAGGCTGGAATGCTGCGGGGTGACATCCTCGTGCGACTGGGCAAGCACGTCATCGGCGGCGTGGAGGACCTGATGTTCGTGCTCAACTCCTCCAAGCCGGGTGAGACGGTGGAGGCGCGAGTGCTGCGCGAGGGCAAGGAAGTCCCGCTCGAGGTGACGTTCCAGGAGAGCAAGCGCCCTCGCTGAGCTGATTTGTATTGGGGCTCGAGTCGAGCCCCCGAAGGTGAATCACAGCGCGGGCCCGGATGGCGTTCCAGCAGGACGCCCCGGGCCCGTGGTGCTTCCGCTGCACCTGAGTCAGCGGGACTCAACCCCACGGACCAGGTCCGGGCCGAAGCTTGAAAGCAAGACAGTGGGAACGGACACGAGGTCGACAGCCAAAAGCCATCGTCTCTCGTTGGGTCGATCACCCCTTGACTGCCGTTCCTTGACGCCTCGCCTGGACGGGCAGTTGCAGATAGGAGGCGTGCTTGCCGCCGGTGTGGACGACGTGCTGTCCGCTGTTGGCAGGCGTGTACTCGCGGATTCCGGGCATCATCGTTCCCAGAAGGCTCCTGCCGCTGATGACGAAGCGGAGCTGTTCGCCGGAGTGGAACGCGAGGCCGATCGGGAGCAGATCGATTTCGACCTCGACGACCTCACCAGGTGAGAGCTTCTCGACCCTGTCGAAGCTGTGGGCGGGCACCGCATCGGTCGACAGCGTCTCGTCCAGGTGGCGCAGAGAGACACGCAGGCGTCCGTCCGAGCCCTTGTACCGGAGAATCGATGCGCCGCGCTCGGTGATGTCCTGCACCAGCGCGCTCTGGTTGGGCACGGTGAACTGCTGCAGGGGCGTGCCGTACGCATCGAGCTTCTGGACGAGGATGAAGAGGTCCATGTCGTCCGAGCCGCGTGCTTGGACCCAGAGGTGCGCCTTCGGGTAGCCGACCAGGACGGTCTCCTTGTCGAAGCGCGTGATGAACGACACCGCATCGGGGTTGGAGCTCACGTCGTAGACCACCGTCGCTTCAGCGCTCGGGGCTGTTGTGGTCAAGGCGCGCGAGCGGCCGTCGAGGTAGTACTTCGTCGGCGTGACGTCCTTCGGGGGGAACTCGCCCGCACCGACCGCGACCTGATCGCCGCCTTCGAGATCCAGGACCGAGTACCGGACGCGCGGCGTCTGCTCCCACCCGTTGTTCTCGCCCTTCAGGTAGCGGTCGAAGAAGCGGCGCAGCTCCTCCCTGTTCGCTTCGTCGTAGTAGTCGGGCCACTCCTGGGAGTTGTGGATGCGGAGCCACTTCTCCTTCGAGGCCATCCGGCGCCATGCGCGGAACGTGCCCGCCGTGTGCAGGGTGTTCGAGTAGCTGGCCACCACGTATGCCGGAACGGTGATCTGCTCGAAGCGCGGGATCTTGTTCTCCCACAGTTCGGTCATGAGGGGATACCGCTCGGCCTCCGCGAGGATGTCCTCTTTGCGCCCCTTGCCCCAGTAGCTGTTGTCCTGCAACTGCCTCGCGAACCCCGTGTCGGGCATGCCGCCGCGCAGGACGAGGTCCCTGTAGACGTCACTGACGCCCTCCCAGGGGTTGATCGCCGCGAGGTGCGGGGGCTGTTCGGCGGCGGTGAACCACTGCGACACCGCGAGATAGGACGTCCCGCTCATCGCGACCTTACCGGTGCACCACTCCTGGACGGCCAGCCACTCGATCAGGTCGTAGCAGTCGCGTCCCTCCTGGCGATCCCAGATGACGCTGTCCCCGTCGGACTCGGCCACGCCCCGAATGTCGGGATTGCAGATCGCGTAGCCCCGCGCGCACCAGTACGCCGGGTCCGGCCCCTCGAACTTCTCCAGCCCCGACACAATCCCGTTGTCGAGCCCGACCATCTGGAAGATGCCCATCACGCTCGGGGAGGTCCCCTGGCCCTTCCCGTACGGGCTCCATGCCACGATGACCGGCACCTTCTGCGTTCCGGCGGGGCGAAGCACATCGACGTAGATCTTCACGCCGTCCCTCAAGGTGACGGCAACGTCCTTCTCGAGGACGATTTCGACCGGCACCGACTGGAACGGGGGCGCGATCTTGAATCCGGCCGGCAGGGTTCGCGTGCCTGGTTCGAACCCACTCAAGACGCCGTACCTGGCGCCCGGCTTCAACGGCTGGGACGGTACGAACACCTTCTGGTCATCGCTCATGACGAACTCCTCGTGTCTCTTCAACCAGGGACCAGCCCCGTGCCGGTCCGCGTCCTTCGGGCCCCGGACATGGATATCCGCGCTCCCGGCCTCCTCGACATAAAGAACGTTCATTCTGTTTGTCAAGTCGAACGGAGGTGTGACGAATCTGTCGTGAGTGGGATTAATCTTCCGTCATGCCCAAGCTGAGCGAAGGTTCGAGGCAGCGGCGGCGCGAGAGCATCGCGGCTGCAGCCATGCGCTGCTTTGCTCGTCAGGGCGTCACCAGCACCTCGATGGCGGACATCATCCGCGAGGCGGGCTCATCCGCCGGCTCGGTCTACTCGCACTTCTCGAGCAAGGCCGAGCTCTTGCGCTTCGCCGCCTCGATGGCGCTGAGCGAGCTGGTCGCGACGGTGAGTGACGAGCTGCCCGCGGAGCGCACTCCCGCCAGCGTCCTCGCGCACCTGCTGCGGTCGAGGAGCGACAAGGCGCACGCGCAGACCCTCCTTCAGATATGGGCGGACGTGCCTCGCGACGCGGAGATTGAAGAGATCGCTCGGGACAGTGTGATCGAGTTTCGCGCACTCGTGCGGTCAGCGTTGCTACCCTGGTGTCAGGCTCCCGCGCGAGCAAGAACGAGGAATCCGGACACTGCCGCGGACGAGATTTCCGACGCCGTCGTCACGGCCGTTCAAGGCTTCGTGGTCAGGGTCAGCATCGACCGTGACCTCGACAGTGAGCTCGTCGCAAGCCGCCTGGTCGCCTTCTTCGAGAAGGTCTGAGCCCATGTCCGAGGAGCGTGGGACCGCACCCGACGCCCGGGGCGTCCCGTTGACCGAGAGGCGCACTTTCCAAGGCTGCATGATTAACAGTGCGGGAGGAGTCCGCGTTGCGTGCGGCGGAACCGCTCAGGAGAGCGAGACATCATGGCCAAGAGCTGGTTCAAGATCCAAGTCAACACGGGCCACGAGAACAGGGTGAAGGACGCGCTCCTTGAACGGATGAAGGCCTATGACTTGCATTGCCAGACATGGATTCCCGCCGACGGAATGAACTCTCCAGGATACGTGCTCATCCAGCGAAGAGCCTGTCGCGGTATTCGTAGCGAGGGCTTGCCCGGCCGGGGATGAGGATGCTCAATGTTGGACCGGGCAGCCGCCCACCTCGAAGCGGTGCCCCGAAAGCTGAGCGCGGACGCAGGCTACTTCTCCGCGAAGAATGTCCACTGGCTGGAGTCAGTTGGCGTCGAGCCATCCATCGCTACCGGCCGCCAGAAGCATGGGGAAGCGCCACCGAAAGTCAGCGGCCGTCTGCCCGCGGGACGCACCCCGAAGGAGCGGATGGCCCGGAAGATGGCGGTGACCACGACGCCGTTGTCGTCGTTCACGGGAAGCTGCCCGAACGGGTTCTTCGCGCGGAACTCCGGTGAGTCCAGGTCGTGGTTGGGGTGATCCATGCCCACGATCTCGTATGGCATTCCGATCTCTTCGAGCGCCCAGTTCACGCGCAGGTCACGCGTGATGCCGCGCGCCATCTTGTCGACTCGCGAAAAGCTGTCGATCTTGAGCATGCGCCCACCCTACTTCTCGCGGGCACCCCTCTCCAGCCTCCGCTCTCGAGCTCGCACGCATACCGAGGGGACACCCCCACCAAGCGTTCACCCTTCTTCGCGATGCCCGTGGTGAGCACAATCGGATTGCGGCGCGCTGCATGCCCGGTCCTACCGTATCCGTTTGCCCGTCAGCAGCTTTCAGGAGGCCGGCCGATTGCGGAGCTCCTCGAACAGGGGACTCTCACCCGGTGCGCCGCGCGCGAAACACGCGGCGCACCGATTCTCCTATCGAGACCGCGCTGAAATCAGGGCACACCGCCCCATTGCGGCATCGCGGACAGCTCCTCAGAGTCCGTTCGGGACCACGGTCACGGTGCCGGAGCCCCTGTTGGTCAGGATGAGATCGGCGTACCCATCCGCGTCCATGTCCGCGGTGGCGATGGCGTTGAGGCCAGGCGAGGCGCCGGTCGTGACGACGGCGCCCGCGGTGAAGCCTCCGTTGCCGTTGCCGGTCATCGGGCGGACGCCGCCCGAGGCCGCTGTCACGAGGATGTAGGCGTCGAGCTTGCCATCGCCATTGAAGTCATCGGCCACGACGCCCAGCGCCGAGTTGGCGGCCGTATTGGCCGCGGCGGTTGACTGAACGCCGCTCGCGAAGGTGCCATTGCCGTTCCCTCTGAAGAAGAAGAGGAACCGGCCGGCCGCGCCGTTCGAGAGGATGTCGAGCGTGCCGTCGCCGTTGGCGTCGCCGAAGGCGATGCCCGCCGTCTGGCCGCTGGCGGAATTGCTGTAGGCGACGGGTGCGGCGAACGAGCCGTCGCCCTGGTTGATGAGGATCGACAGGCGTGCGCTGGCGGGGCTCGTCACCACGATATCGGAGACGCCATCGCTGTTCAGGTCACGGCAGGCGATGGTCGACTGCGCGCCGCCGGTGTTCGGGATGCCGATGAACGTCGGCGCGCCGAAGCTGCCCGCGCCGGTACCGAAGAGCACGCTCACCTGGCTCAGGGTCACGCTTGTCGTGGCGATGTCAGCCACCCCGTCGTGATTGAAGTCCCCGGTGCAGAGGTGGACGGAGCCCGGGGTGCCGGTGGTGAAACTCGTGGGCGCGCCGAAGGTCCCGGGCGCGCTCGGACCCAGGTTCTTGTACACGCTGATGTTTCCGTTGATGAGGAGCAGGTTGGTCTGTCCGTTGACGGTGACGGCGTCGAGCCACCCGTCGCCGTCCACGTCCACGGCCACGACCGCGTTGCTGGAGAGCGAGGCGCTCCCGTAGTTGACCTCCGGCTGGACGCTGGCGTCGCCGTTCCCCAGGAAAACGGAAAGCGAGCCAGAGGGGAACAGGATCGACCCCGATTCGGCGTTGGCCACCAGGATGTCGAGCTTGCCGTCGCCATTCACATCGGCGACCGCCGGGGCCAGCGGGTTGTGGTTCGCGGGGGTGCTGACCGGCGTGCCGGGGACCTGGCCGGGGGGGGCGGCCTGGCAGGTGGCGTTCGAGCAGATCTGGCCCGTCGCGCACACGATGCCGCAGGCGCCACAGCTATCGGCGTCGCTCTGGAGATTCACCTCGCAGCCGTCGGACGAGTCCCCGTTGCAGTCCCCGAGGGTGCCGGAGCAATCCTGGCAGTTGGGCCCCTCGTAGGTAGGCGCGCACTCGCAGGTGTAGCTACCCACGCCGTCGATGCAGGTGCCGCCATTCAGGCAGGGGCTTGCGGCGCACTCGTCGATGTTGGTGCAGGTCACGCCGTCGCCCTCGTAGCCCGCATTGCAGGCGCAGGTGAAGGAGCCCACGGTGTTGGTACAGGTGGCGTTTTCGCTACAGTTGTCGGTACCGGCGACGCACTCGTTGACGTCGACGCAGGTGCCGCTCTGGCACGTGAGGCCGTCGCAACAGGGGACCGTGGCGTCGCACGGCGCGTTCACGGACAGGCAGCCCTGGCCGCTGCACGTCGGGTCGTAGATCGGCGAGGTCGGGTCGAGGCTGGTGACGTAGTCGCCGTCGTGAGCGCTGTGCGCGTTGATACACGCCTGCTCGCTAACACGGACGATTGTGTAGGGATGAGTCGTCGAGCTGGTCTTGTGGCAGATATGGACCTTACCATTGACGTCGAAGTAGTCGCACTGGTCGGCGGTGAGGGCGGAGTCGGCCGAACCGACGTACGCGTCATTGTCTTCGACGGAAATCGGGCTGCAACCGCCGATGAGGCCGAGCAAACCGGCCCCCGTGATCATGATGACGAGCGAAATTGATTTGTGTTTCATTGAGTTCCCCCCTGAAAGGACGCACCACGGCCTCGCGACGGCTTGCGCGGAGCTCGCGGGCACCAAGCTAGACTGACGTTGAACGCGGGCTGTTTTTATTCACCCGCAGTGAAATTTATAACGCCCCGATGGTGGCCTGTCAATTACCAATTCATGACCGCGGTAAGATTCCTGCCGATTCGGCACAATGCCCGTAGTTTCGCACAGCCAAACCATGCATGAGTCAGCACAAACCCATCACAGATTCGACGCTGAGTCGCCCGCAGGTGGGCAGCGCCCCGACGACGCAGACGTCCTTGGGCGTCTTGCCCGCACGTCCCTTCGTGTGGAGACGAAGGCGAAGAGGTGACGAGCCGCCTGATCGCCTTCTTCGAGAAGGTCTGATCTCATGTCCGAGGAGCGTGGGATCACACCCGACGTCCGGGGCGTCCCGTGGACCGAGCGGGATGACGAGAGGCGCTCTTTCTACAGATGCATGATCCGATGCCTCCTTCCTGCGACGCTGCTCCCAGGAGGAAGTCCATGCACATCGCACGTGTCGTCGTCTCGCTGTCCGCGCTCTTCCTGGTCTTCGTCGGATGTGGGGGTGAATCGTCACCGGAGCTGGAGCCCAAACAAGAGGCTCACTCGACATCGCACGCCCTCGCTGGCGTCTGCGACGGCGTCACCTGCAGCGGTCATGGCGTCTGTCGTGACGAGGCAGGCACCGCGCGCTGCATCTGTGACGAGGGCTTCACCGACGCCGCCTGCGCCACGCGCGGTGGCGACTACGGACGGCGCACACTGCTCGTCCCGGGGATGGCGGACCCCGACGTCTACAAGGAACACGATGACCTGTTCTTCCTGTCCGGCACCGGCAACGGGTGGCAGTTACCCATCTACGAGACGCGAGACCTGACGAGCTTCCAGCTCAAGCGCTCCTATGACCCGTCCGTGGCCGACCCCGTGTATGACTATTGCTTCCTCTGGGCCCCGGACCTCGGCAAATACGAAGGCGTGTACCAGCTGTACTTCTCGGCGCACCGGGTCCCCAACGGCGCCGCGTGTCCTCCGTCCGGCCAGGAGGTGACCACCTTCGTGGCCACCGCTCCCGACCTGAACCTCCAGTTCGGCGCGCCCCAGCCCATCAACGCCAACACCACCTGGCCTCGCACCTCCACCGGCACCGGGTGCCTGCCTCAGGGCTGCAACCGGAACATCCGCATCGACTCGGCCACGTTCAATGACACATCGGGCCGCTGGTTCTTCTATGTCTGGTTCGACCGGGGCAACAACATCTCCTCCTTCAACACCGCCGCCCCCGGCACCGTCTACAACCACGCGGGCCCGGCCATCTTCTCGACGCCCGCCTACGAGGAAGGCATCAACGAGGCCCCCGAGGTCTTCAAGCGCAACGGCCAGTACTACCTGCTCCTCAGCGGTGGTTGGTACAACAGCCAGTACGCCATGTATTATGTGATGGGAGACTCCATCCCCCAGCTCACGCGAGCACGGGCGGTGCGGCGACTCTCCCAGCCCCTGCGCAACACCGCTGGCAGGCTGGTGCAGAGCCACGGCCACAACGTCATCGTCGAGCGCCGGGGTGAGTATTTCAACATCTTCCACGTCGGCGCCTTCGACGCCTCGGGCAACCTCACCTCGCGCAGCACGTACAAACAACGCGTCGCCTTCAAGCCGGACGGCTCGCTGCACTCGCTCAACCAGGTGAACGTCCGGTGGAACAAGCTGACCGGGTACAGCTACTCGCTCGACGTCGTGCTGCGCGACGGCACGGTGGTTGGCCCGTGCCTCTCCGTGGCCGTCCTGGGACAGGCCAACAAGACCGTCTTCGACGGGGTGTGCCGCAGCGCTGGAGACCGCGTGGTGACCAAAGGCGACATCGCCGCCTTCCGCATCTTCTATTCGAACAACAACGTCTGGGGCCCCTTCGTCGAGCGGGCCTATGACGGCATCTCCGACGACGTCACCCTGGACCTGCCGGGTGGCTACACGCCCTTCGTGGACTTGAGCTGGAGCGAGGAGGAGACCACCGCTCAGTACTCCATCGACGTGCAGCGACGAGACACCGGCGCGTGGATTGGCCCCTGCATCGGCGTCACCTCCGTCAACAAGAGCCTCTCCTGGACCTACCTGGGGCGCTGCGACACGCCCGGCATCAACGTGCCCTCCTCCAACATCCAGGCCTTCCGCATCTGCTCCGCGGTGAATGGCGACTGGGCCCGTGCCCGCTGCGGCGCCACGCCATATGACGGGCGCGGCATGCACTCGCACATCGTCATCCCCTGAGCCGCCTGTAGCTCCCCTCCGGGTGCGCAGGCACGACGATGCCACCCGGAGGCCCATACATGCCTCCCCAGGACGGCCTCGCAACCCATGGACTTCCCAGGGAGGTGCTGGCTCCAGGAGGCACGCAGCAGGCGCCCCGACGGTGACTGCGGTCATGAGGAGAATGGCGCCAGATATCTCACCGGGGCGCTGTTCTCCTCGCCATGTGACGGTCCACCTCACTAGCGTCTGGTCCGAGGCGCGCCACGTTCGGCGCGGGAGTGGACAGCCATGGCGCGGGACGAGGTCGAGGAAGCAAGCTCCAACGAGCTCAGCGAGAGCACGCCGGAGGGCAAATCCAATCCGGAGTTCGAAGCCACCCTCCTCAAGGACCCGGACAACGTAGAAACGTACCTCGTCTATGGAGACTGGCTCCAGAGCCAGGGCGACCCACGCGGTGAACTCATCGCGCTCCAGCACGCGGCATCGAAGGCCGAAGGCGCGGAGGCCAGCGACCTCAAGCGCCGGGTAACGGCGCTCATCCAGAAGCACCAGGCGCTGCTGCTCGGCTCGCTGGCGACACCGTGGGCCGATGAGGAACTCTCGCTGGAGTGGCACCTGGGGTTCATCCGCGCCGCGAGAGTGGGTCGCAAGGAATTCAACTCCACGCTCGATGTATCGGAGACGGTGTCGACGCTGCTTGCCCACCCTTCCGCGCGATTCCTCAAGTCACTCACCGTCGGCATCGTGACGGCGGACGGGGGGAACGACTACGAAGACGTCACCCAGGCCATCATCCAGGCCAAAGGCTCATCGACGATTCAGAGCCTCTTCCTCGGCGACTTCGACTACCCCAGGGAATTGGAAATCTCCTGGACCTACCTGAACGGCGTCTCGGGGCTCTACGCGGCGCTGCCCCACCTGCGCTCGCTGCGGCTGCGCGGCGCGGCCCTGGACCTGGGCGAAATGGACCTGCCAGAGCTGCGCGACTTCACCCTCGAGACAGGGCGTCTGCCGTTGGCGGTCGTCAAGTCCATTGCCAGCCCTCAAGGCCCTGGGCTTGTGCAACGCGGAGTTCACGGACGAGCTGGCGAAGGCGTTGCCCACCGCGAAGGTGCTCCCCCAGCTCGAGAAGCTGGACCTGTCCATGGGCTGTCTGTCTGACCTGGGCGCGAAGGTGCTCGCGGACAATGCCGAGGCGTTCAAACACCTCAAGCACCTGGACGTGACGGAGAACACGCTCACCCCGGAGGGGGCGAAGCTGGTGGCGAAGCTGGCGGACACCGTGGCGGCGGGCAACCAGCGCAACTACGACGAGGATGAGCGCTACGTCGCGGTGGGCGAGTAGCGGCCAGGTCTCGTCAGGGACGAATTTTCAGCAATCGCGGAAGCACCTCGCACATCGACAAACCGTGAAAGGGATACGACCGAAGCCAAAGGCTGGCGGCGTATCCCCTTTGTCATCGAGTCGGGCCGGCCCCTCTCGGCGGCACACACGTCTTGAACGGAGAATCCCTGTGCGCGTTGCCTCGTTCCTTGCATTCATTCCTCGCTTGATCGCCCTGGGGTTGGGCCTCTTCGGTGCCCAGGCACTCGCGGGCTATGCGCCCTACGCTGACGGTCATGTCCTTCGCGCCTCCGACACCACGAACCGCTATGTGGTGGCGGGTGGCGCGAGGTTCCTCATTCCCGCTGGGGAGTGGATCCACTACGTCTTCGCCCCCTCGGTGACGCAGCCCCAGGCCACCATCAACACCTATGAAGTGATTCCCAGAGACGGCACGCTGATCCGCGAGCTCAGCGAGACAGCCATCTACGTCGTGGTGGGCGCGAAGGACTGGTGGGTTCCGAATCCCACGGAGCTGGGCTTCTGGGATGACACCACGAGCGTCAACAACGTCCCGACCGGGTCGCGGGACGTCTTCCCCATGCTCGTGTACAGCGCGCTGATCCAGGACCGCACGTCGAGCGACATCTATCTCTTCGTCGCGGGCGCGGTGTTCCCCGTCACCACCCCCGCGGACCTCGCCTACTTCGGCGGCTCGTCCGCCGTGAAGGTCGTTCCCCTGGGCACGGTGGGTCAGTACACCAACGAGGTGTATTGCGGAACGCTCCTCCGCGAGCGCTCGAGCAGCACCGTGTACTACATGGGGTATCGCTCCAGCTCTCCCACCATGTGGAAGGGCGAAGTGACCGGAGTCACCGCGGATGGCGTCGTGCCGGATGGCGCGCTCTCCTCGTTCCCGCTGCTCCCCGGCATTCCGTCCTGCATCTGGTAGTGCGCTGACTCCGAGGGGGCCGGGAGTTCGCCGGCCCCCTCCTTCTCCGTGGAGCCACGAGGCCGCAGTTCACCGCAAATTCACGTATTACGACTCTCTCTTTCTTGGTAAACGAGTCACTGAAACCAGTGAAACCGACTCGGGAAGGACCCAAGAGAATGCGCGCGCTGAACAAGCTCTTCGTTGCGGCGGTGTTTGTCCTGATGTCTGGCGGCTGCGGAGTCACTGACACGGACCTGGGCGGCGATGGTGCCGCCCGTCAGCTCGAGCAGGACTTCGGCGGCCCGAGCGGTCTCATGGAGTTCTTCGAGCACCACACGGAGGAGGAGATCCGGGGGGCGCTGAAGCAGTACGGCGTCGGCTACGTCATCCACGGGGAAGTCTCAGAGGCAGCCATCCGCGACTGCCCGAAGTACTTCCCGTCGGCCGACCGGAACATCTGGCACAACTTCGACGGCGAGTACTACTTCATCGACACGGCGGGCCGACCGAGCCGGGCGTACAAGAACCTGCCGCCCATCACCGCCGCGCCGCGCGTCGACTCCTGTCAGACGACCGTCGGGCAGTGGGGCGACGCGGAGAACTCCAGCAACGACTATGACGGGGGACACCTCATCGGCTCGCAGCTTGGAGGATGGGGCGGGCGGGCGAACCTGGTGCCTCAGGATGCCAACTTCAACCGTGGCAACTGGGTGCAGCTCGAGAACAAGATGGCCAAGTGCGGGAGCCTCCCGAGCGGCCGTATCCGCTACACCATCGGCGCGAACTACCCGAACTCCACCACGCTCATCCCCAACAACATGACGATGGAACTCAGGAACCAGTCCTCGGGCGCCAGCGTGTCCCTGTCCTTTTCGAACACGGACGGCGGCGGTACGAGCGGCACGGCCACGCGGACCCGGGGCGTGGACTGGCTGACCAGCCAGGGCTGCAACTGAGCAGACCTTCGCAGTCGTACGCTATTCGCGCGCTTCACAACCGCGCGCAGGGAAGTCTGGTGTGCAGGCACCCTCCCGCGACACGCACGGGGGGGTGCTCGGAGCGAACGCGGAGGGACGGACATCGGCGAGGGCCGTGAGGACTGACGCCGTGTCGAGCGCCACCCTCTGAGTGCCGGGCGAGGCGTGGACCCCTGGGGACGATGAGTCCGAGGGGGCCGCGCCACAGCCCGTGTTGCTCGGCGACAGCAGCGCGAGGCCCGTGAGGCAGAGGGAATACAGCGCGCAGTCGACGACGTGTCGCAGGAGATGCACCGAGGCAGGTCTTTCGCGAGAGGAACCGCGGCCCAGTGCAAGTGAAGCGCCACGCGGCCTCCCGTCAGGTGTCGTGCAGGCACGTCCTCGCGTCGCGTGCGCGAGGGACGCAGCGCGCAGGCAGGGCGTTCCTCCAGGACGCACACCTCCCGCGATGTGACAAAGCCGCCCTCTGACGGGAGCGGCCGGCCAGGACATGCGCCGGGCCACGCACGCCACAAGAACGACTCCCCGTACGGGTACCTGTCCCTGGCGGAAGTCCGCGACCGCGCCACGGCGCCGCTCGAAACGAGCGCCATGAAACCCCATTGACAGGTTACGGATTCTCGAACATACCTCCGTCCGTAACCTTCTTATCGGGTTACGGAGTTCATCCGACGCGGAGGCGCACCCATGCAGTTGGAAGGCAGGAAGGTGATTGTCGTTGGGGCTGGCTCAGGCATCGGCCGGGGCGTGGCCATCGTGGCATCCGAGGCAGGCGCCCACGTGGTGCTGGCGGGCCGCAAGCGCGAGACACTGGAGGCCACCTCGGAGTTGATGAAGGGCCCCCGTGAGGTCCGTGTCCTGGACGCCACGGTGGAAGCAGAGGTGGCGGCCTTCTGTGAAGGGGTGGGCTCCTTCGACCATCTGGTGAGCACCGTGAGCCAGGGCGCCGTCGGCCCCCTCTCCGGACTGGGCGCCGCCGCCATCGAGCGAGCCTTCGCCGCGAAGCTCTGGGCTCCCCTCTTCCTGGTGAAACATGCCGCGCCGCGCATCTCCCCGGAGGGCTCCTTCACCTTCTTCTCCGGGTTCCGCGCCTGGAAGCCCGCGGTCGGCACCTCCATCACCAGCCTGGTCAATGGAGGGCTCGAAGCCTTCACCAAGGCCATGGCCGTGGAGCTGGCGCCGGTGCGGCTCAACGCCATCTCTCCGGGCGTCGTGGACTCCGGCTCCTTCTGGGACCGGCTCGGTGCCGAGGCCCGCGAGCGACTCTTCGCGGACTACGCCAGCAAGGCTCCTGCCCGCCGCGTGGGGAGGACGGAGGACCTGGCCGCCGCCACCCTCTTCGCCATGACCAACCCCTTCCTCACTGGCACCGTCCTCAGCGTGGACGGCGGTGGGGTGCTGATGTGAACGGACGGAACCCGATGACTCGAAGCCAATTGCGCGCCCTCCCCACCGTGTCCCTGCTGCTCCTGGCGGTGTTGCTCCCCTCACGCGAGGCGGACGCCGGGGAGAAGTCCTTCAAGGAGCAGCTCGTGGGGTCCTGGACGCTCGTCCTGGTCGACAACGTGATCCCGGATGGGAAACGCGTGCAGCTCTACGGTGCCGAGCCCCAGGGCCTGCTCATGTTCGATGGCCAGGGGCGCTACTCCATCCAGATCCTCCGAGCGGGACGCGCCCGGTTCGCGTCCAGCGACAAGAACCAGGGGACGCCGGAGGAGAATCAGGCCACCGTGCGCGGGACCAACTCCCACTTCGGCCGGTACTCGGTGAACGAGGTGGAGCGCACCGTCACCTTCCACATCGACCACGCCTCGTTCCCGAACTGGGAGGGAACGCAGCAGCGGCGCACCTTCACGCTGACGGGCGACGAGCTGAAGTACATCGTCCCCGCGCCGACGACCGGTGGAACGGGCGCCGTCGGCGAGGTGAAGTGGCGGCGCGCGAGGTAGCCGCGACGTCCGCGAGCCCCCAGCCCTTTTCTTCCAGGGGGCCTACCCCTGGAGGAAGCAGGCGCCAGCAGGCGGCGAGTTCCCACCGCAGAGGCGTGTCAGCCGACCAGGAGGCGAGGCTGATCGACGAGGTGCTCCGTGTTGGACTCGTTGCTCGGCCGCTCCCGCCTCGCGTTGGGGCGGCGGGCCACGACAGGGGCGCTCCCGCCGAGCCAGTCCCACTTCTCTCCGTCCCAGAGCTGCTCGCGCCAGGTGAGCTGTGCCGCGGCCTCGCGCGCCTTGTCTCCGTGCGCGATGAGCGCCCAGCCCGCGCGTGACTGCTTGCACTCACCACTCTTGAACTTGAGCAGGCGGCGGTGCCCCTGGGCTTCCTCGCGGTCCGCGTCCCAGAGCGCCTGCTGCTTGCCGCCCGGCCCCTCGTAGTCCACGCCGTTCCACTCACACCAGGCGATGACGTCCTTGAGCCGGACCAGCTTCGCGCTCCTCGACAGCGAGAGTTCCGTCACGGCCGCCACGAGGAGGCCTGGGGAGATGACACGCATGGAAGAAGCCCCGTTGCAGGTCAGCGAATGCAGCCAACCTACTGCGGCGGTATAGGTGGAAGGTCCATGGCGACTCCATGCCTTTGTCATGGTTCTGTCATGGCGCACTGAGCACTTGACTCACGGCGTTGAAATCAGCGCGCGGCGTCATCGCACGACGCACTCCGACAGGGCCCGCGAGCCCCCACTGCCGGTGGCACCTGCGCGCAGCGAGGGTGAGGGCCGGACTGGTGGCACAGGCCGAACACACCTGGAGTCCACGAGCCATCCGCGGCCCCCGCCCTCCCTGGGTGGTGGCTGGAACCGACTCAAGCAGTGATCGGCTGTCTGCCAAAAGGCGTGCGCTCACGGGCTTCAATCAAAGACTGTGATTGCCTATCTCCCTGCCCTTCCTGGATACCCTCCGCATCCTCTCACCGGGCGGGCCCCTCTGGCGCGTTCCCGTCGTCGGCACGAAGGCGGTGAGGGCCGCCTGAGACGGTGGGTGAGTTCATGGGGGCTCGAAGGACTCGGACGGAGACTCGGGGCGAACCCCGCGAGAACGAGGGACTGTCACTTTCATGGAGTGCTAGCATTCGCCGCCGCCGCGCCGCCAAGGCTCGCACTCCCTCCCGCGTCATGAGCTGGCGCTGGGAGTCAGGTGGGGTCCTGGCGCGCTTCGAGGGTGGGGACTGAATGAGCACAGGTCGTGTGATGGGATTCGAGGCGCGTTGCGCCCTGCTTGCGGTATGGGTCTGTGTCCTGGGGGTGTCGTGTGTGAAGCGCCCCGTGGACTACGCGCGGGAACATGCACAAACCCTCGCGCCAGCGAAGCTGGAGACTTCGTCGCAGTCCTCGGCGGGTCCGGTTCGGAAGGTTCGGGTCCGCGTCTACGCGGATGCGGACTACCGGGAACAGGTGATTCGCTGGCGAAGCAGCATCGTGTCCCAGTTGCAACGCGCGAGCGCGGTGGTGCGAGGGCCGCTGGGCGTTGTCTTCGAACTCGAGTCGACGCGCGAGTGGGCGCATCGCGGCGTCGAGGGCGAGCTGGAGGGCTCCCTGGCCGCGCTGGAGCTGGCGGACCCGGGTGAGGACGTGGACCTGGTGGTGGGCTTCGTCTCCTCGCTCAAGTTCTTCTCCTCCGCGCAGCATGAGCTGGGCATGGCCCGGATGTTCGGGCGCCACTGTGTGCTGCGCGAGATGGGAAACCCGGAGGAGGTCCGCGCCATGATGGAAGCGCTGATCCACCTGCCGGCGGACGAACAGCAGACGCTCTACCAGCAGCGCAAGGCGCACAAGGAGACGTCCGTCTTCCTCCATGAGTGGGCGCACACGCTGGGGGCCTTCCACGTGCGCAGCTCGCACTGGATGATGTTCCCGAGCTACGCGCCGAATCAGGCGGCCTTCGCGTCGCAGACCCTGGCGTTGCTCGCCACCAGCCTTCGCCATGCGTCCGCGGGTCGTCGAGATGACGAAGCCGCGCGGGCCTGGGCGACCGAGCTGGGTGGGCAACTGGCCTCGACGACCTCACCGGACTGGGAAGGTCCGGAGAAGCAGGCCGTGGTCGACTGGCTCGCGAAGGTCCGCGAAGGCAAGGCGCCGCTGGTCCAGCACGAGCCCAAGACAACCCTGTCGCCGGACGACCGGCGTCGGCTCAACGAAATCCTCGCGCTCGAAAAAGAGGGGCGTGTCGAGGTCGCCGCCCAGCAGATGGAGCCCCTCGCTCGACGCTACCCGGAGGACGCCCACCTCCAAGGTCTTGCCTGCTACCTGGACACGCGGGTCGCCCCCAAGCTGCCGGCGACCCGCGAGAAGTGCGAGTCCGCCGCCGAGAAGTTCCCCGACCAGGCCGCCGCCCTGCTTCAGCTCGCCGTCCTGGAGCTCCACCAGGAGCGTCACCTGGAGGCGCAAGGCCACCTCGTGCGCGCGCGGCAGCGGATGGAAGCGAACGCCGGAACGCCGCCGGAAGGCTGGGGAGACCTCGCGGCGCTCTTCAAGCAGACCTCCGCGCTCACCTGGGCCGAGCAGGCCACCCTGAAGATGGGCAATGGGTCCCGGACCGAGCCGTTGCGGACGTGGGCCCTGCAGACGCGACGATGGATGGCGCTGCCGGTGGATGCGACCGTGAGCGGTGTCGCGGTGGAGCGGGAGGGAGAGCTCATCCGCGCGGTGAAGGACATCGAGGTGTACCTGGAGAAGGGGCCGGCGACGAAGGCGCAGGCGCGGCTCGCCTGGCTGAAGCGGGAGTTCCCGCGCGCGGCGGTGCAGCACGTGCTCGACTGCGAGGTCCACATGCGCGCGGGCAGGTCGGGGCCCGCGCGAGCGGCATGTCGGCGGGCGGTGGCCGCGCACGAGGAGGCGGTGCAGGCGCACTTCATCCTCGGCTGGCTGGCCTCCACGTCCGGCCCTCGCGAGGAAGCACGGACGCACCTGGAGCGCGTCGTGGCGCTGGAGCCCCAGCACATGGAGGCGTGGCGACTCCTGGCGGACCAGTACCGTGCCGTGGGGATGACGGAAGCGCTGAAGTCGCTCCAGGGGCGCTATCGCGAGCGGTTCTCCCAGGAGCTGCGCTGACGCTCGACGCGCCGATAGAAAGCGGAAGCGGGCCCGGCTGGCGTTCCAACAGGACGCCCCGGGCCCGCGGTGTTTCCTGGAGCCAGCGCCGGGCTACGGAGTGCCGGGCACCGTGAAGGCGAAGCGGATGTACTGCGAGTTGGTGCTGGAGCTATGGGCGACGCAGCTCCGAGCCACGCTCGACGCGGGAATCGCGATGTTGAGTTGCTGCGTGTCGGAGTACGTCACCGTGGCGCTCACCGGCGAGCCATTGCAGACAATCTGCCCCACCGAGAATCCGTTGACGCAGCTGAGCGAGTTGAAGCTCGCCGTCCCGATGCTCGGGTTCGAGCTGGTGAAGTTGGAGTAGTAGAGCTCCAGGTAGTGCAGCCCTCCCGCCGCGCCCCGGTCCACCGCGCTCCCCACCGGAAGGGCGGCACAGGGACACCCCTGGGGACTGGTGTTGGACTGACACTGCGTCGCGTTGACCGTTCCCCCACCGCAGAAGCCGCAGCTCAGGTTGCAGACGAACGCGATGGCGGAGAAGCCCGCGGGGCACCCCAGCCCGCATTGCGTGATGGTTCCGCAGTTGGGCGTCACCGCGCACGTCGTCGCGTTCGAGTTGTTGAAGTTGCAGGCCAGCGCGCCACAGGCGAAGCGATCACAGTAATAGGCCGTGGGATGCTGCCCAGGCGGACAGCCAATGCCACAGATGGCCTGCTCGGAGCTCTCCTCGAAGGACGCCTCGTCCTCCAGGTTGGAGTCGGTGCCGACACAGCCCACCAGGAGAGACGCCAACAGGACACAGCCAAGGTACTTGAACATGGGTGCCTTTCCGCGCGAACGCGAAGGACGCCCGTTCAGTCAATCCCAGCCCGAGCGCCTTAATTCCAATTTATCATGAAATTCAGGCATTCTCCGTTGGAGGGCATTTCCATCAAGCGTTGCGAGGGAGCAGCTCCTGGAGGGCCTCGGCGACGAGCCCCTTCGCGCCCCGCGCCGCCGCCGCCAGCGTGTCGCGGATGCGGCCGAGGGTGGCGGGCTCCACGCCCTCCAGCGCGCTGAGCGCGGCGCCGACCTTGTCCGGGTTCTCGGCGGACGCCAGTTGGGCTGCCAGGAGCGAGGCAGCCTCCTGGGGAGGAGCCCCGACGCGCAGCAGGGCCACGGCGGCGCAGGCAGCCACCGCGGGGCTCTCATCCTGGAGGCGCTTGCGCAGCGCGGCCACGGTAGACAGCGAGGACAGGCGCCCCAGGCCCAGCAGGGACACCGCCTCCAGGCGGACGGGCGGCTGGGGGTCCTCGGCCGTCTTCAGCAAGACGGGCTCCAGGGAGGCCAGCTCCGGGGCGGGCTTGCCCTCTCGGCGGCCCTCTTCCACCAGGCTCCGGAGCGAGGTCAGCGCCAGGTACTGCCGCGTCCCCTCCGCCCGGCTCACCTGGTCGAACAACGCGGGCAGGGCCACCTCCGGCGCGGCGGAGGCGAGCGAGCCCAGCGACTCCAGCGCGGCCCCCGCCACGGACTCCGAGTCGTCCAACACCGTGAGCAGGCGAGGAAGCAATGACACCGCCGCCTTGCCCACGCGGCCCACACAGCCCGCGGCGACTCGACGGACCGAGGCCTTCGCGTGGCCCAGGGCTCCCTCCAGCGCGCTCAGCGGCAACGGGGCTGCCCGGTAGAGGTTCGCGATGAGCAGCGCCGCTTCATCCAGCTCGGGCGCATCAACGTCGATTCGAGCCACCGCGGTCAGCACCGCCTCCAGCGCGGGCTCGGCCAGTTGCACCTGCGGCGGCCACCAGGACGTCTGGAGCAGGCGGAGGATGGGACCGTGGGCGGCCGAGCCAGCCCGGGCCAGCTCCTTCACCAGCAGTTGTGCCGCTCGCTCCCGGACCGCCTCATCGTCCGCGCAGAGCGCCTCGCCCAGCACTTCGAGTGCCGCCGCCACGTCCTTCGGGTTCGAGGTGGAAAGGCGGGATACCCACTCATCCAGGGGACGGACACGGTTCACCAAGGCTCCTCGAAGAGAATCACCCGGGTGGTACCACGGGCGGGTGCGCCGAGGGTGCCAACCGTTCCCTTGCGGCGGAACTGTCCGTCAATCCCCTGCACGCGAGCGATAGGCACGAGGCGAGACGCCGAACGCTCGCGTGAAGCTCGCCGTGAAGTGGGACAGGTCACCGAAGCCGGCCTCCAGGGCGACGTCAGTGACTCGAGCGCGCGTCATCCGCAGTGCCGTCGCCGCCGCTCGAAGCCGCGTGGCGATGACGAACTGTCGAGGCGTCTGCCCTGTCATCGCCCGGAACACGCGCAGGAAGTGGAAGCTCGCGAGCCCCGCGACGTGGGCCAGGGTCTCCAGGGAACAGTCCTCCGCGCTGTGGGTCTCGATGTAGCGCAGGCTCCGCGCAATCCGGCGCGCCTGCGGCTCCGAGACCGCCAGCGACGCCTCCCCCGGCTCACACCCCAGCGTCAGCGCCGTCCCCATCACCGTCAGCGCCGCCTCACGCAGGGCCTCTGGTTCTCCACTCGCCAGGGCGTGATGCGTGAGCAGGACGGCCTCCGCCGAGGCGACCGAAGCGGGGATGCAGACCCGCTCGAAGGGACGCTCGACATGCGCGTGGCGCCCCAGCGAACGCAACGCATCCTCCAACAGCGACTCCGAACAGTCGAACACGATGGAGCGGTCTCCCCCATCATCGACATGTCGGTACTCGTACGGGGCGGAGCGGTTTCCCAGCAGCAATGCTCCGGGCCCCACCACGGCGGCCCCCTCGCGAGCACGGACGTGGAAGACGCCTGACAACACCACGCTGATCCGGACGCGAGGATGCTGACCGCCGAAGGCCGGGCTCCCCGCGCCCTCCTGACAGACACAGTCCCTGACGTCGAAGGCCTCGCCCTGCCCGAGCAGGTGATAGCCACCAGGGCGCCCGGGCAGCGTGGACGGAGCCGACGCAAGATTCCCAAAGTTTCGCCTCATGCCCGGATGCTACCGCTGACCTCCCAACGACGGAATGCACGTCCAGGAGGGACTGACGATGACCGGAAGGCAGTGGATGCGAGGGGTTCTCGGAGTGCTGAGCCTCACGACGCTGGCATGTGGCGCCCATTCGGGACGCACGGCGATGCCTCGCGCCGCCTGTACGCCCGAGCTCTACGGCGCGGGCCTCTTCACCACGGGCGCCTGGGACTTCTTCATGGCCTTCTCGCCAGACCAGCGCCGCGTCCTCTTCGGGAGGGCCGACGACAGCTTCGAGCGGTACACGATGTACGAGACGCGGCTCGGGGACGACGGGGTCTGGTCTCGCCCCGTGCTCCCTCGCTTCGCGGACCAGTGGAGCAACGCGGATCCCCACCTGTCGCCCGATGGGCGTACTGTGTACTTCATCTCCAATCGTCCCCAGCCCGGCGAGCCCGGTCCGCGCGCGTCGTATGACATCTGGGCCGCATCCCTGGGCACGAACGGCAAATGGGAAGACGCACGAAGACTGCCCGCGCCCGTCAACGACGCGAGCCTCGACGAGTGGTCACCCGCGGTCGCCGCCAACGGCAACCTCTACTTCGGAGGCGAGCGCGTGGGCACGCTCGGAGGGAGCGACCTCTGGGTCTCCCGTTGGGTCGACGGCGCATACCAACCGCCAGAGAACCTGGGCGCGGCCATCAACTCCACGGTCCACGAGCTGGAGCCCTGGATTGCTCCGGACGAGAGCTATCTGCTCTTCAGCGCCCTGCGCCGCGCGGACGGGCTGGGAGGTTATGACCTGTTCCTCAGCCGCCAGGTGAACGGCACCTGGGAGCCCGCGCGGCGCCTCTGTGAAGGGCTGAACACGCGCGCGAGTGAGTACAACCACAGCGTGTCTCCCGACGGGAAGTGGCTCTATTTCAGCAGCACCCGCCCCTTCACGGGGGACGTCGGCGAGCGCTTCGACACGCCTCGGGACGATGGCTCGCTCAAAGGCATCGGGAGCGGCACCGGGGACATGTACCGCATCCCCATGAGCGAGCTGGGGCTGTAGGTCAGTCGTTCGGGCATGAGCCTGGGTGAAGACCTGACGAACGAGGCGGCCTCCTCGGAAGGAAGCCGCCTCGCGGCCATGCTCCGTACGCCTACTGCAACGCGCTCGCAGGCAGCTCGACCACGTACGAATCGATGTCCGTGTCGCTGCCATTGCCCCAGTTGGAGTTGAAGAGCACCCGCGTGAAGTCACGGTTGACGCTGGCGACCGGCTCCGTCCAGTAGCCGTTCGAGGCGGTGCGGTGGTGCGCGAGCGTGTAGACCGTCGGATTGGCCTTGAGCTGCACGGCCATCACCTTGCGGTGCAGCCACTGCTGGGCGCCGCCGTAGTCGGCATAGGTGCTGACCACCACCCATCCGGGTTTGGCAAACGCCTTGCCGGAGATGTGCAACGCCGTCGCGGTGCCGCTCACGTACGTCGGGAACAACGCCGTGCGAACACCCGTGCGAATGTTCAGCATGAACACGTCGCCCGCGTTCGATTGGTAGTCGACGGCCACGAAGATGTCGTCGCCATTGGCGTCCAGCGCGATGTCCGAGTGCTCGGACTTCGAGAGCAGCTGAGTCCTCGCGCTGAAGTCGCGCGAGAACGCCGCCGTGCCCCGCGCCCCGTCGCCAGACACCACGCAGTAGTTCCCACTGGGGGTCATGCTCACGTGGTCGGGACGCTCGCCCAGCGTGTCATATGTGCCCAGGATGGTGTTCGTGTCGCGGTCCCAGGTGAACACGCCCACGCTGCTCCAGTCGCTCGTGTCGACCATGAAGCACCAGTAGCGACCATCCGCCGAGGGAGAGCCCTCCGACTTCGTCCAGGCCGCGTTCGCCGTCGGCCAGCGGGCCTTCAACCGCGCGGCAAAGTCCCCCACGACGCGGGTGGCCCCGGTCGTGACGTTCAGCTCGTGGAGCTTCATGCCGACGCCGTTGGTGGGCAGGTAGTACAGCAGGTCCGGGCTCGTCGGGTGCCACTGCGGCTCCGCGTCCCCAGCCGGACCCGACAGCTGCCTCAGCCGCGCACGGGTGTTGGCGTCGTACACATGCCAGGCCCCGTCCAGGGCGTACACCAGCTGCTTCGTGTTGTTCGCGTTGAAGGCCTGACGGCGCGAGTAGTCGTTTCGGGCAAAGCCGGAGACGCCATCCGCGGCGTGGTCGGTGGTCCGTACGAGACACGTCTTGTACGTGGGCTCCGTAACCGCGACGCCCTTGGCGGGCTCCGCCAAGGTGGGAATCGGGTGGGCCTGACGAACGCTGGAGAGCGCGAACCCCGAGGGATAGAACGTGGCACACGCGGGGCTGAGCGCCGGCTCCGGCACCGGCTGAATCTTGCGCTGGCACGTCTTGAACCTGCCGGGCGCCGGGTCCGGATTGAAGAAACAATACACACTGCCCGCGGCCAGCTCCTTCGTCACCCAGGTCTCGCCGAGTCCAAACCTGACGGTCGACGGCTGGGTCAACGTGAACGACTGATACTGGTTCGCGACCGTCTCCCATCCCTCCGGGGCGAGCGTCGAGTCGACCGCCCCGGGGAGTGAGCCAGGAGGCACACCGCCCTCGTCCGCTCCGCCGCCGCAACCCATCAACGCCAGACACACCAATGCCATCACGTCATGCTTCAATGCAGGACTCATGTTGAACGCTCCTCGTTGAGTGGAGACCACGGCACCGCGCCACGCGCGGACACGCGTGGGCCAAGGGTTCGGACTGAAGAAGCGGGCCCCCTACCCGCTCGAGCGCGGGGGCCCCAAGTGCGCCGCGTCGTTACTGCAGCGCGTTCGCCGGCAGCTCGACCACGTACGTGTCGACGTCCGTATCGCTGCCGTTGCCCCAGTTGGAGTTGAAGACCACCCGCGTGAAGTCGCGGTTGACGCTGGCGACGGGCGTCGTCCAGTAGCCGTTCGGCGAGGAGCGGTGGTGCGCGAGCGTGTAGACCGTCGGATTGGCCTTGAGCTGCACGGCCAGCAGCTTGCGGTGCAGCCACTGCAGTGAGCCACCACCGTCGGCATAGGTGCTGACCACCACCCAGCCCGGCCGGGCGAACGCCTTGCCCGAGACGTGCAGCGCCGTCGCGGTGCCGCTCAGGTAGGTCGCGAACAGCGCCGTGCGCACGCCCGTGCGCAGGTTCACCATGAACACGTCCCCCTCGTTGGAGCCATAGTCGATGGCCACGTAGACATCCTCGCCATTGGCATCCAGCGCGAGGTCCGAATGCTGGGAGATGCCGAGCAACTGGGTCCTCGTGCTGAAGTCACGCGAGAACGCCGCCGTTCCCCCCGCCCCGTCGCCGGACACCACACAGTAGTTCCCGCTGGGGGACATGCTCACGTGGTCGGGCCGGTCGCCGTGGGTGTCGTACATGCCCAGGATGGTGTTGGTGTCGCGGTCCCAGGTGAACACGCCCGCGCTCACCCAGTCCGTCGCATCGACCATGAAGCACCAGTAGCGACCATCCGCCGAGGGGGAACCTTCCGCCTTCGTCCAGGCCGCCATCGCGGCCGGCCACCGGGCCTTCAGCCTCGCGGCGAAGTCACCCACGACGCGGGTCGCCCCGGTCGCGATGTTCAGCTCGTGGAGCTTCATCCCGATGCCGTTGGTGGGCAGGTAGTACAGCAGGTCCGGGTTTGTCGGGTGCCATTGCGGCTCCGCGTCCCCGGCCGGCCCCGACAGTTGCTTCAGGCGCGCGCGGGTGTTCGCGTCATACACATGCCAGTACCCGTCGAGGGCATACACGAGTTGCTTCGTACTGTTCGAGTTGAAGGCCTGACGGCGGGAGTAGTCGTTCCGGGCAAAGCCGGAGACGCCGTCAGCGGTATGGTCCGTGGCGCGTACGAGACACGTCTTGTAGGTCGGCTCCGAAACCGCGACACCCTTCGCGGGCTTCGCCAAGGCGGGAACCGCCGGGGCCTGACGAACGCTGGAGAGCGCGAAACCCGAGGGGTAGAACGTGGCACACGCGGGGCTGAGTGCCGGCTCCGGCACCGGGTTCTGCTGCGTCTTGCGCTGGCACGTCTTGAACTTGCCGGGCGCGGGGTCCGGATTGAAGAAACAATACACACTGCCCGCGGCCAGCTCCTTCGTCACCCAGGTCTCGCCGAGTCCGAACCGGACAGTCGAGGGCTGGGTCAGCGTGAACGACTGATACTGATTCGCGACCGTCTCCCAGCCCTCCGGGACGATTGTCGAGTCGACCACTTCAGGGATGGATTCTGGAGGCACGCCGCCCTCAGGCACCGCGTCTCCGCAGCCCATCAAGGCGAGACACACCAACGCCACCGCGTTGCACTTCGAATCAGGATTCACGTTGAGTTCTCCTCGTTGTTTCAACTTCGAAACTTCGACGAGACTATTCGTGAATAATCTGATCTTCAAGTCTTAGCTGTCTTTCTTGGATTATGAGATATGCGTTGTTTCACTCTGCGGAATGACTGTAATTGCCGCCGTGAGACGGGATGCCCGGCGCGACCCTCCGGTTGTGCAACCTGAATCGCAAAGCAAGCGTCAGACCAACCAGGGGGCGCAGCCCACCCCTGTGAAAACAGGTCGCTCATGCCCGGTGCGACAGGATCATGGGGTGGACTGCTCCCCCCAGACTGCCGGGTGGTCCCCTCATTCTCGGCCCCGGCGGCGACACCGGCACGCACGGAACCGCGAATTGCGTCTGACGCGATGTTTACAGCATGCGCATACCAACAGTTTCTGAGATGCATCTCGACAGGGATGACGCTCCAGCAGGCCGGTCCGCCACCAGAACCGTCCGGAGAGTGGGAGTGCCACCACGGGCCCGACTGGCCGGCTGGCGTTCTCCGCACCACCCTGGTCGGCACCCGCCTTCCAGGCGAGGCATGCGAAGCCGCCGGGTCCTGCAAGCGCGCTCGCGAATGAATATCGATTCCAGAGCCCATGTGGATCCAGATCGGAAAGAGCAACTCACCCGATTGCGAAGCCGCCGCCCATGAAGCCATCCAGGAGGCGCTTCGCGAAGGGGATGACGCGCGCTTCGCCCTCGTCCTGTGCACGGACCAGTACGACGCGGCGTCCCTGGCGTCCGCGGTTCAGCGGGAGCTGGGGGATATTCCCTGGGCCGGGTGCAGCGCGGCGGGCGTCTTCGCGGGAGCCGAGCTGTTGCTCCAAGGGCTGGTGGTCGCGCTCTTCCGCGGGAAGGACTTCCAGGTGGGCGTGGGAATGGGCGGGCCCGTCAGCGAGGCCCCCAGGCTGGCCGGACGCTCCGCGGTGGCGCAAGCCGTCGGAAAGCTGCCCCCCAAGCCCCCCGAACATCGACGCGCGTTGATCATCCTCCCAGACGCGCTCAGCGGAAACCCCACCGAGGTCGTACGAGGGGCTCAGCAGGAAGCAGGCGCGGGCATCGGCTGGGTGGGTGGCGGCGCTGGCAACAACCTCCAGCTCGTCAAGGCGGCCCAGTTCACCGAGGGCCAGGCCTACCGGGACCAGGTGGTGGTGATTGCCCTCGACACCCTGGCCCCCATCGGCGTCGGGATTCAGCATGGGTGGCATCCTTACGGCCCACCCACCCAGGTCACGAAGGCCCGAGGAGCGACCGCTGTCGAGCTCGAGTACGAGTGCGCGTTCGAGGTCTACCGGCGCACCGCCGCGAGTCGAGGAGACGTGCTCGACGAAAAGGGCTTCGCGCGCTTCGCGATGACGCACCCGCTGGGGATTCCCCAGGCCAATGGGGAGTTCGTGATTCGAGACCCGCTCGCCGTCGAGCCCGACGGCGCTGTCCGCTGCGTCGCAGAGGTTCCGGACGGCTCGCTGGTCCGGGTGATGGAGGGCGAGCGCGCGGACCTGCTCGACGCCGCGGCCCGCGCCGCCACCCTGGCGCGGGAAGCCACCTCAGGCACGCTGGGCGGCGCGGTGGTGTTCGATTGCATCTCCCGGTACCACATCCTGGGCGAGGAGTTCCGCGACGAACTGGCGCGCTTCCAGGATGCACTCGGGGAGGACACCCCGGTCGTGGGCTGCCTCACGCTCGGCGAGGTGGGGGCCCTGGGGGGAGGAGTTCCACAGTTCCACAACAAGACGGCGGTGGTGCTCGCCCTTCCGGGGTGATGGACCCATGCGGGACATGGTGGACCACGAGGCGAACACGGACCAGAAGCTCACCGAGGAACGCCTCGCGCTCCTGAGTGTGCTCCAGGAGCTCACCGTCGCGGCGCTCGACCTGTTCGATCCGAACAAGTCCGCGGACACGTTCCTGGACCGTCTCGCGGAGCGCTTGAGCTGCACCGTGGCCCTCTGGCTCCAGGAGGATGCGCGGGGGCGGGTCCATCTGCTGGGCGCGAGCGGCCTCTCCGCCGCCTCCCGCCGCCTGCCGATTCCGGGTCCCCTGGAGCAGCCCCTGGCGCCATGCCCCGCCTCGGTGGACCTGCCCTACCCGGAGCTGACCTCGCCGGAACTCGCGTGCTGGTCCGTGCCCGTCATCCCCGGAACGACAGACGCGGGACGCGGAACCAGCGTGCTCCTGCTGTACTTCGACCAGGAGCCTCGGCTGCCGCGCCAGTACCGGGGCATGGTGGAGCGCCTCGGCGGCGTCCTCCGCACCGCGCTCGTCCACCGGCGACTCTTCGCGCGCACCCTGGACAGCGAGCGCGACCTCCACCAACAAAAGACGCTGTGGGAGTCCCTGAGCGAAGCCTCCGTCGAGGGCATCCTGATCTCCTCCCCTGGCGGCGGGACGCTCACGCACAACCGCCGCTTCGCGCAGATGTGGGGACTGGAAGAAGACATTCAATCCGCCTCCCGCGAGGCCTTGCTCCGCGCGATGGCGGAGCGCGTGGAAGAGCCCGCACGGTTCACCGCGCGCTCCCGCGCCTTCTCCGAACACGAGAACGCGTCGGGACAGGACGAACTGCGGCTCAAGGATGGCCGGGTGTTCGAGCAGTACAACGCCCCGGTGGTGAGCGAGGACGGTGTCTATTATGGGAGGGCCGTCTACTTCCGGGACATCACCGCTCGACAGCGCACGGAGCGGGAGCTCCAACGTGAGCGCGACTTCAGCTCCACGGTCCTGGATACGGCCCGCGCGCTGGTGATTGTGCTGGATCCAGAAGGGCGCATCGTCCGCTTCAACCGGGCGTGCCAGGAGGTGACGGGCTTCTCCTTCGAGGAGCTCCGCGGTGCGTATTTCTGGAAGCGGCTCCAGCCTCCCGAGGAAGCCGCGCGCGTCGAGACGGACTTCGCCGTGCTGGCCTCGGGCATGGGGAACGAACAATACGAGAGCTTCTGGCTGACGCGGGACGGAGAGCGGCGCCTCATCTCCTGGGCCAGCAACGTGCTGCGTGGCGAGACGGGAGAGATTGAGTATGTCATTGGCACCGGCATCGACATCACCGAGCAGCGCCGGGCCGAGCAGGAGCGCGACCAGACGTTCCAACGCGAGCAGCAGGCACGCGCCAGGGCCGAGGAGCAGGAAGGGAGATCCGCGTTCCTGGCGACGGCCTCCGGAATGCTCGCCGGCTCGCTGGCCCCCGAGGACTCCTTGCGGAGCGTGGCGGAGCTGACCGTCCAGCGGTTCGCGGACTGGTGCGCGTTCGATCTCCTGGAGCCGGATCACACGGTCCGGCGAATCACGCAGGCCCAATCCGAAGCGCTTCTCGCCAGGTCCCCGGCAAAGGTCTATCCGCCGCCACCCGACCTCAAGGCAGCGCAGGGCCCTGGCAAGGTGCTGCGCACCGGCGAGCCGGCGTTCTTCCCGATGGGAGACACCTCGGCGCCCTCGGGAGACGTCCCGTTCCAGTCCTGGATTTCAGTGCCGCTGCTCGCCCGGGGCCGGACGCTCGGCGCGCTCACGCTCGCCCGCGAGTGCGAGGGCTGCCAGTACGGCCCGGCGTCGCTGGTCCTCGCCCAGGAGCTTGCCCGCCGCGCGGCGATGGCCGTGGACAATGCCCGGCTCTATCAGCAGGCCCAGACGGCGATCGGCCTGCGCGATGAGTTCCTCTCCATTGCGTCCCACGAGCTGAAGACCCCGGTGACGTCCCTTCAACTGTCAGTGCAGGGCCTGCTGCGCCTCGCCCGGCTGGGGACGCTCCGTGCCGCGCCGATGGAAACCGTGGCCCACTCGCTCGAAACCATCGAGCGACAGGCGAAGCGGATGGCCAAGCTCGTCACCACGCTGCTTGATGTCTCACGCATCCATGCGGGGCGGCTCGACCTCGAACTCGAGGAGGTGGACCTCGCGGCGCTGGTCCGCGACATCGCGGCCCGCTTCGCCCCCGAGCTGGCCACCTCGGGAGCCCGGCTTCGAGTGCATGCCGACACGCCGATGCCTGGCGTGTGGGACCGCTCACGGCTCGATCAAATCGTCACCAACCTGCTCGCCAACGCCATCAAGTACGGCGAAGGAAGGCCCATCGACATCGTGGTCGAAGGCAACGCCGCGACAGCGCTGCTGGAAGTGAGGGACCAGGGGATTGGAATCCCACCGGAGCGACAGACGCGAATCTTCCGGGCTTTCGAGCGTGCGGTGTCGTCGCGACATTACGGAGGTCTGGGATTGGGCCTCCACATCGTGAGCCAGCTCGTCGAAAGGCTGGGCGGGTCGGTTCGGGTCGAGAGCGAGGCTGGACGTGGGTCCACCTTCACGGTGGAGCTTCCGCGTCAGGGCCCTCCCGTGCCCCCGTTCACCGCGAGCCGTGGGGCGCCAGGTCATGTCTGACGGATGCAAGCGGCGTAAGTAGGAGAAGATGAGCGCCATCTGCACCATGGCAAGGTTGTTGACGGCGAGCTTGCCGTAGCGCGTGCCAGTGGTTTGCTTGTCCTTGAGGTGCCCGAAAGCGCGCTCGATGACATTGCGCTGGCGGTCGAGGCCCGGGTCGAATCGAGCACGGCACCGCGCCGCCGCTTGATGGCGAAACCTCGGGACGCCCTGCGGAACCGGGGCAACTTCAATCAAGCACGCGCGCATCTGCCCCGAAAAAGAATGTTGGAGGTCGGACGGAGTCGAAGTGGACGCGGCTGCACGGTTGCAAACGGTTGCGTCATCGTCTGCCAAAGCGCGGCCTCGAATCGGCGCGGGGGGAGCCCATGAGTCTGAAGACAGTGACGTGGATGGCGGTCCTGATGACCGCATGCGCATCCATGCCGGAGCAGGTCGGCGACGCAGCGTTGCTCGACAATGGCGTGGAGGACTCCGCGGATTCCTGCGCCAGGTCGGCAGCGTCCGGGGAGGAAGGCGGATGCTATGCGCCCGCCTGTGGCGAGGAGGCGTGTGGACTGTTCCGATGCGAGGACCTCGCGTCGCCTCCGCTCGCGCTGCGGTTTCCACCCGCGCAGACTGGCGGCGCTACAGCCCGCATTCAGCGGTACTGGGGTGGCGCAGTGCCGTTACCAGGGCGGCAGCCCGTCTTCGTCATCCCATGGTACCAGCGCGAGGAGCTGCCGAGCGTCAAGGCGGCGCGGAAGGCCATCGCCGAGTGGACGAGGAGGCCGAAGGAACGTCACCACATCTTCCCCCGCGCCTTCGCTGGGTACTTCGAGTTCGTCGGCATCAACATCCACCAGTACACTCTGCTGGTCGCGGTCGATGAACACCATCGAGTCCACGCGGGCGAGAATGGTGGCCCGTGGAATCGGGACTGGAGGAAGTGGATTGATGCGAACAGGTTCACGGCCACGCGCGACGACCACTTCAAGCAGGGGGCGCGGATGATTTCAAAGTATGGGCTCATCGGAATGCCAATGACGTACTGGCAGACCCTGCGGCTGTACTCCGCCGGAGAATGAGTGATGCGGTACTACACACTGCAGGAACGCGAAACGGTGCGGTGGAGTGGGGGGTACGACATGGGCAGGCGCTGGCAGCTGCCCGGCGTTTCGTGCCCCACATGCGGCAACACGTG
The DNA here is from genome assembly GCF_013336645.1 of Myxococcus sp. CA039A. NCBI lineage: Bacteria > Pseudomonadati > Myxococcota > Myxococcia > Myxococcales > Myxococcaceae > Myxococcus > Myxococcus sp. CA039A. The sequence continues at coordinate 43,720 of NZ_JABUMQ010000018.1, forward strand.
GGGAGGAGGAGGCTACGACTACCCAGCAGTGGATTTGTCGAAGCTCGGTGGGGGAGCAAAGGCCCTTGAGCGCCCACGGTGCGTCCCGTGGGCCGAATTCACGGCGCTGCGAGCGAACGTGTTGCCGCTGGTGCCGCGCGGCGCGGTGGTGACGCCGGGGTCGGGCTTTGGCCCGTTGACGGGGCGGGCACAGGGACGGTTCGGTCCCGTGAGCGTCCACATGCCGTGGACACTGCTGGTGCGACCGGACGTCGTGCGGTGTCTCGACGGACTGACCGGAGCTGTCCCGGTCCCAGCGACTTTCCGGCGTGCTCGGAGCGACGGCGAACTGTTCGAGTTGCAGGTGATGCCGGGCGGCAAGCTGGTTGGCGAGGACCGCCACAAGCCGTGCACGACCTGTGGACGTGCCAGTTGGGTCCTTCCGCCGCCCGAGAGGCGGCGCCTGGCTGTTCCACCATCGACCGATTTCGCCCGAGCAACAGCGAGTGTAGTGGTTGTAAGCGAACGTGTTGTTGAGCAGCTTGAGCGGCAGTTGGAAGAGTCCGACGTCGTCGCGCTCGATGTGAGTGGCTCACCAGGGTACGCGAGGCGGTCCAACGTCGTCCCGCCCGCATGATGTCGGGGACTGAAACGGTGCCGCTGCTCTGGAAGGTGGCCGACCACTCACGCGGACATTCCCAGGGACGGGAGCGACGTCGCATCGCCCCTGCGCACGGCTCCGGGTGACACGCCCATGAAGCGCTTGAACGCGCGACTGAAGGCCGCTTCGGACTGATACCCCATGCGCTCCGCGAGCTCAGCCAGCCCGGGGCGCTCCTCCTTCAGTGCCGTATGCGCGACGTACATCCGCCACCGCGCGAGGTAGTGCATGGGCGGCTCGCCCACCATCCGCGTGAAGCGCGCCGAGAACGCCGAACGGGACATCGCGACCCGCGAGGCCAGCGAGGCCACCGTCCACGGACTCGTCGGCTCGCGGTGGATGAGCGCGAGCGCGCGCCCCAGTTCGGGGTCCTGCAGCGCCCCCAACCAGCCCGTGCGCGCGCCGGAACCCTGGGCCATCCACTCTCGGAGCGCCTGGACCACCAGCACGTCCGCGAGCCGGGTGATGACCGTCTCGCCTCCGGGCCTCAACTCCTTCGCCTCGTCGGCGATGAAGCGCAACGTGCTCTGGAGCCAGTCCATGCGGGGTGAGCCCGAAGGCTCCACGCGGATGACGCTCGGCAGCAGCGTGACGAGGTGCCGGGCGGCGGGATGGTCCAACCGCACGACCCCACAGATGAGCGTCGTGGGTGCCCCTCCTCCACCGTGCCGCAGGACGGAGTAGCGCTCGCTCACGAGTTCCTCGGGGAGCTCCTCCAGCTTCCGCGTCGGCCCCCCTCGCTCGCTCGACACGCGATGTCCCTCGCCATGAGGCAAGAGCACGAACGTGCCCGGCTGGAGCAGCTGGTCTTCCACACCATCGACCTCGAGCCAGCACTGTCCCGACGTCACGACATGGAACATCAGGCTGCCCTTCATCACCGGCAGCGCGAGCCCCCACGGCGCCGTCAGCTCCGAGCGGCAATAGAACGTGCCGCTCATCCGCAGGAAGTGCAGGGCCTCGCCGAGCGAGTCCACCGAGGGCATCAGGTTCTTCATGTCCCGAGTATCCGCCCCCACCCTCCCCGTCGTCCACCCCAGTCTGGACGAACGAGCATGAATCAGCGACTTCGCATCATTGAGGGTCCTGCCTCGTGCCCCGATATTGGACTCCAGGCAAGCCAATGCCACGGGGCTGATGGCCCCAGGGAGCACACATGTTGACGGTGATGGGAGCGACCGGGAACACCGGCAAGAAGGTGGTGGAGTTGCTGCTCGCGGCCGGGCAGGACGTCCGAGCATTGGGCCGCTCCGAGAGTCGACTGGCGGAGCTCGCCGCGCGCGGCGCGCAGGTGCTCGTGGGAGACCCGGGCGACGCCGCGTTCCTGGCGAAGGCCTTCGCCGGCGCCGAGGCCGTCTACACGCTGCTGCCGGCGGACCGGGAGTCGCCGGACTACCACGGGGACCAGCGGCGCAAGGGCGAGGCCATTGTCCAGGCCCTCCGGGACAGCGGCGTGCGACACGTCGTCGCCTTGAGCAGCCTGGGCGCGGAGCAACGGGAGGGGACGGGGCTGCTCGCCACGCTCCATGCGCAGGAGGAGCGCCTGAAGACGCTTGCGGACACGAACGTGCTGCTGCTGCGTCCGGTGTCCTTCTTCGAGAACTTCTTCGATGCGCTCGCCGTCATCGAGCACCAGGGCGTCAACGCGGACTCCGTCGAGCCGGACCTCGCCGTTCCGATGATTGCGACCCGGGACATCGCCGACGTCGCGGCGAAGGCGATGCTGCATCGGGACTGGAAGGGCCTCACCATTCGGGAGCTGCTGGGCCCCAGGGACCTCAGCTATCGCGAGGCCACCCACATACTCGGAGCGCGCCTGGGCAAGCCTGGGCTCGAGTATGTCCGGCTCGCCCCCGCGGAGATGACCCAGGCGCTCGTGCAGGCCGGAATGTCAGAGACGTTCGCCGGGCTCTATGTCGAGATGACCCTCGCCTTCAACGAAGGACGCGTCAGGCCTCGTGCGGGGCGGACCGCGCACAACACGACACCGACACGGTTCGAGGACTTCGTGGAAGAGCTCGCGCTCGCCGCCACGACGAAGTGAATGGAGACGGGACGGATGATGGAGACGGTGCTGCGAATCCTGACGTGGGTGTCCGTGCTCGGCTGCGGGCTGATGGCGGGCGTGTTCTTCGCCTTCTCGACGTTCGTGATGAACGGCCTGGCACGGTTGCCCGCGGCGCGGGGCATCGCCGCGATGCAGGCCATCAACGTCTCGGCGGTGTCGGGCCTGTTCATCGCGGCGTTCATCGGCACCGCGCTGACCTGCGCGGGATTGGTGCTGTCCTCGCCAGGCACCTGGAGTGACCCTCACTCGCGAGAGCGGCTCCTGGGAGGCGCCATCTTCCTCGTCGGCTGCTTCGGGGTGACCGCCGCGTTCAACGTGCCGCGCAACGACGCGCTGGCCGCGCTGAACCCGGACAGCGCGGACGCCGCGCTCCACTGGGCACGCTATGTGTCCAGTTGGACCGCGTGGAATCACGTGCGGACGGTGGCGTGCCTCGCGGCGACGGTGCTCCTGACGCGCGCGCTCCGCTGAAGACTCTCGACTCGCGCGCTGGCGACGTGGGAACCCCGCCCCGTCGCCAGCACCCGTCAGTCGATCTTCGCCACGCGGCTGCGGTCGCCGAGGAACTCCTCGACACCGTGGGCAATCGCCTTGGCCACGTCCGTCTGGTAGGCGCTGGTGGCCAGGCGCTTCTCCTCGTCCAGGTTGGACAGGAACGCGGTCTCCACGAGGATGGCCGGCATCTTCACGCCGAGCAGCACGTAGAACAGGGCCTCCTTGTGGCCCAGGCCCTTGATGTCCGTGTATTTGGTCGACAGGGACGTCACCAGGCTGCGCTGCACCTGGTTGGCGAGCCGCGAGGACTCCTCGGTGTTCGCCTTCGTCGCCAGGTCCGCCAGGATGAACTGGAGGTCGCTGATGCCCTTCTCGGACGACGCGTTCTCCCGCGCGGCCAGCCGGATGGAGTACCGGTCCGCCGACGTGTTGAGCGTGTACGTCTCGATGCCGCGCAGCTTCCGGCTCGTCGCCGCGTTGCAGTGGACGGAGATGAACAAGTCACCCCGCTCCGTGTTGGCGAACTTCGCGCGGTCCTCCAGGCGGATGAAGCGATCATCCTCTCGCGTCAGGACGACTTCCAACCCGCGCTCGCGCAGCTCGTCCGCCAGCTTGAGGGAGATGGAGAGCGCCACGTCCTTCTCGCGCGTCCCCTCCTTGCCGATGGCGCCCGTGTCGTGACCGCCGTGGCCCGGGTCGATGACCACGCGCCGCACCTTGAGGCCCAGCTGCTCCGCCAACGTCAGCTCCGCCCGGCGCGACTGCTTCGCCACCGCCTTGAGCCGCGCCTGCGCGACCTCGTCATCCACGGGACGGGTAATGGGCTTGGGCGGCTCGACCACCGCGGCGGCGGCGACCTCGATGCTCTTCGGCGCCACCTCGGCCTTCGGCTTCTCCGCGACAGTCGACATGGCCTGGACGGGCTCGGCCTCCGGGCGACGCTCCTGCGGACGCGGCGTGGAGACCTTCGACGAGGCCACCTCGACCGGAGCCACCACGGGCTTCGACGCCACGGCGACAGCGGGGGCCTTGGAGGACTGCTCCTTCGCGGCCAGCGCGGCGGCGACGGCTTCATCCAGCCCCTTGCCCTCACCGGACGACTCACCGCTCACGGGAGCGCTGGGGTCCAGGCGGGGAATCATCGGGGACGGCTCGCGTGCCAGTTTCTCGATGGCGCCCACCAGCGCGGACGCCGGGCGCTCCGACGGCGTCTCCACCCGAGCGACCGCCGTGGCCTTCTCCTCCTGCACGGGCGTCTTGTTCGGCGCCGGCGTGGCGGCCTTGCCGCGCGACGGAGCGGGCGCGACGGGAGCGCCCTTGGGCGTCGGCAGCGAAGCCAGCAGCGTCTTCATCTCCTTCGCCTGGTCGCCCTTGCTGTTGAGGGCGAGCATGTCCGCCAGGACGCGGCGCGCGTCCTCGGGCCGGTCCATCCGGTGGACGTGGATGCGCGCCAGCGCCAGCGCGGCGTCGTCCGCCAGCCGGTGCTTGGGGTAGTCGCGGCTCAGCTTGTCGTAGTCGGCGATGGCCGACTTCAGGTCCTCTTCGACGAAGGAGATGCGGCTGAGCTCCTGGAGCAGCTCGCCCGCGGTGAAAAGGGCGTCGGGCGCGCGCTCGGACTTGGGGTGGCTCTTCGCCACCGCCTCGAACTTGTGCACCACGTTGAGCCAGTGGTGGCGCAGCTTGCGCCGGGCCGCGTCGTCCTTCAGCGCGTAGTACGCGCGGCGAGCCCCCTGGTACGCGGCCTCCGCCTCATCCCGCTTCGCGGCCCCCACCGTGCCCGGGACGAGCAACAGCAGCATGGGCAGCGCGAGCAAAAGGCGTGGGCACATGAAGAACCTCCGGCGAACTGGGAGCTACAGGCGTGTGTCACACGGCCCCACGTCACCGGCAAATTTTCGGCCCCACCCGTCAGCTCAGCGCAGCCAGCCGAGCACGCCCGCCAGGTCCTGGTCGATGACCCGCGCCCAGCCGGGCTCCCGAGGCACCACCGCCGCGAGCACCTTCGTCCCGTTGCGCACCGGCGCCCGGCCCGGACGCACCCGCGCGCGGACCTCTAATTTGACGTCCTGCCGGAAGTAGTGGGCGGGGAAGACCACCTCGCCCCGAGCCTCCGGCAAGGGCGCATCCGGCGTGAGCCACACCAGCGCGCCCAGTCGCAGCGGCTCCACTTCCGAGCGCACCAGTCGCCGGGCCTCGCGGGTGAACATGGCCACCGCCCCGAGCGCGCCCAGCCCCAGCCCAAATGGCAACCACCCCATGCGGGAGGCCCGGGTCCGCGCGAAGCCGGCTTCACGGGGACTGCCCGGCGCGGCCGGGTCCACCAGCAGCTTCACCACCGCGCCATGGCCCAGCCCCTCCGCGTACTCCGCGAAGGTGCGGACGTCCGACACGGAGTGCTCCACGTTCTGGAAGGTGTAGAGGACCTCGAGCAGGCCCTCGGCGCCGTCGCGCTTGTCCGTCGGGGGGAGCCGCGTGGCGACCAGCACCCCGTCCACTTCCTCCGCCCGCGCGTTGAAGCCGTGCTCCTCCACGAAGAAGCGGCCCGCCCAGGTGGCCCCGGCGCCGAGCAACGCCATGAAGGCCAGCCCGAGCACGGCATCTCGCGCGAGACGACCCACCGCGCCGGGAACCTGCGTCAGTCGCACCTTTCGAGGTGCATGAGGAATGGCCAGCTGCATTGGGCCGACAGCCTACACGTGATCCGCGTATCCGCGCGCTACTCGCCTCGGGCGCGCTTCTGGGCCTCCCCCACCATGTGGAAGATGCTGTTGGTACCGGTCTTGTAGTCCTGGCTCAACGTCGAGTGGCGCTTGAGCTGACGCAACTCATCCGCCTTGCCAGGCACCGTGGCGGGGGGATTCTTGTACTCCCCACACAGGCTGCCCCACACACGCCGGAAGTTGCCCTCGGCGACGAGGGTGATGCGCAGGCCCAGCGAGGCGCTCTCCTTGGACGGAAGGGTCACCTTGAAGACGTCCTTTTCGGGAGTCTGGATGGTGACCTCCGAGCCCTTCACCTTCGCCTCGATCTCCGCGTCCTCGCAATCCAGCTTCGAGCCGTACTGGACCCCTTTGGCGTCGACGGAGATGAGACATTCCGACTTCAAATGCCAGAAGCCCACCGCTTCGAGCCGAGGCTCCGTCGCGCCCTCCGGCTGGGAGACCAACACCTGCACCTGGCTGCGCGAGCGTGAGAAGAAATAGAGGGCCGGCTCCTTGAGGTCGAAAGAGCCGCCGCCCAGCATGGTGAGGCGCAGCGCGGGGGTGAGTTCACAGGTCGCCTCCGGTGTGGCGGGGGTGAGCTCCTTGCGTTGCGCGAGCGCGGCCGACGAGACACAGACGCAGAGCAACGCCAGCAGACCAGAGACACGATTCACGGAGACTCCCCGGCGGAAAAGCGGTGATTCTCGCGACGCCGCCGTGGGCCCGTCAATGAGGGAGGACGCTCGTCAGCCCTGTTCCCCCGGGCGAACCCAGATGCCACGGAAGCGCTTGCGCGCGGGGTCCTTGAGCTTCTTGCACGCCACGCCGTCGAGCGGCCTCGAGCCATCGTCACTGAGCAGCAGAATCTCCTCCGCGTCCTCGGGTGTGAAGAAGGCCTCCGGGTTGAAGCCCGCCAGGTCCACGTCGCTCGCCAGGACGGGCGCATCGTCTCCGCCAGCCCAGGTGAACAGGTGCGAGGTGCCCCCGCCATCCGTGCCCCCGCTGATGATGAGATAGCGCCCGCGCCACCAGGACATGGAGCGGACGCCCATTCCGCCCAGGTCCACCAGCCGAGGCTCACCCACGCGCGCGGAGGCGCCCTCCAGCACCATCTCCTTCGGATTGAGGAGCGGAACGAGCAGCGCCTTGCCTTGAGGCACGGGACTGCGGAAGCCGATGAGGATGGACGCGCCGTCAGCCATCGCCGTCATGCCCTCGATGTTGAGCCCACCTGGAGCCTTGGGGGCCAGGCCCTCGGCGTCCGCGAGTCGGAACGCGCCGAGCTGCGGCGCCGCGAGCAGGTCATCCAGCAGTTGCGTGTAGGGACGGCCCACGAGTTGGGGCAGGCCTTCCTTCTCCTCGGTGGCGAAGAAGCGCAGGCGGCTGGGCGCCTTCTTCCCGGAGCTGTTGCGGCCGTGGGACGTGAGCCAGAAGGAGTACGAGCCCAGGCCCGTGGCGGCCTCGATGTCCGCCTCCGGGGCCTTCTTCTTGTGGGCCGGAAGCGCCAGCTCCGGTGACAGGTCCACGCTGCGCACCGGGGCGCCACCGCGCCGGGCGTCATAGACGCGGAGGATGTTGTCCTCGTCGTCACCCACCACGAACAACGAGCCACCCAGCGCCACCGCGCCCGACGCGTCGCACATGCCCTCGAACACGAGCACGTCGCGCCCGGAGCCACCCTCGGCCGGAACACTCTCCGGCCCTGCCTGGACGCCCCGGGCCGCGCAGCCCGCGATACCGATTCCGACGATGATGGAGGCCAGCCTCATAGACCCCCAGATCTCGTCACGCCTCCCGCATCCGGGAAGCCCCCTGCACTCGATGTGGGCCGCGAAACAGCCCTGAATGCCAACAAGGCCAAGCACCAGAAAGGCTCGATTTTACAGGAAGTCCAACTTTGCATTGTCAGGTTTTGATAGCTTGTCTTCATGAAGCGTCGAAACGCATCCGCCGCCCCAGCGGAGGTCGTCATCCTTCGCCCGTCCTCAGCCCTCTTTTCGACCCCTCACGTGGGACGCCTCACGGGAATGTCGGAGGAGGGCCTTCCGCTGGTGGACTTCGAGGGGAATCCTTCCGGCCCGGTGCCCGCTCGCGTGCTCGCCGGCGCGAGCACGACAAACCTGGAGGAAGTGGCGCCTCAGACGGAGGTCCTCCTCACCTTCGAGGGAGGACTGCCCGGCCGCCCCATCCTCATGGGACTCCTGGAGCCGAGGAAGAACCTCCTGCGCTCGGTGGAAGCCAAGATCCCCGCGCTGCCTGTCTCCGCCAGCGTGGATGGCCAGCGCATCGTCCTCGAAGGCCAGGACGAAATCGTGCTGCTCTGCGGCGAGGCCAGCATCACCCTGCGTCGGAATGGACGTGTCGTCATCCGAGGCACCCAGATTGAATCGCACGCGTCAGGCGTCCAGCGCATCAAGGGTGCCGCGGTGAAGGTGAATTGATGGAGGCTCCACGCCGACGCCCCGTCATGTGGGACATCGTGGAGGAACACCTGGAGGAGGCTGCCTTTCTCGCGAGTCAATGGCAGCGGGCCCGCCATTCTCCTGACTATCGCTTGCACGAAGTGGCGCAGGGGCCCGAGGCCCGTTTGATGGCCCATCTGGACGGGCTGGCGTGCGCGGGCCCGGAAGCCCCCGAGCGACTCTTCATTCCCTGGCTGGAGAGCACCCGGCCCGAGGAGGTCTTCGTCGCGGCCCTCGCGCTGATGGCGACGGGCGCGCCGCTGGACTGGCTCCTCCCATTCTTCTCGGAGGCGCCAGGTCCGCGACAGACAGCCCTCTTCAAGGCGCTGCGCCTGGCACCCACCGCCGAGGTCTCGAAATTCCTGCGACGTCGTGAGCTTCAAGCGACACCAGGACTCCAGGCCGCGGCGGTGGGCCTCCTGAGTCTTCGTGGCGAAGCGCTGGGGGCCGAGGCCTTGTTGCCGCTGCTGCGCAGCGAGTCCGCCGAAATCAAGGCAGCGGCCCTGAGCGCGCTCCGCGAAGACCTTCCAGCCGCGCGTCCCCTGCTGGAATCAGCCCTTGGCGCGCAAAGCCCCGACGTGCGCATCGCCGCCGGTGAGACGGCGTTGGCCCTGGGATATCCCGCCGCGCTCCAGGCCCTCCGCAAGCCCGTCGCGAGCACGGCGCCCGAAGCCGCGCGGGTCCTCGCGGTGCTCGCGGCGGCAGGTCACGCCGAGGACGTGTCCCGGATGGCCGCCGCGCTGGACGTGCCCGCCTTGGAGTCAGAGGCCCTGTGGGCGCTGGGGCACTCCGGCTGGCGTCACGCCGCGGAGCTCTGCCTGGAAGCCATGAAGCACGACAGGACCGCTCGCCTCGCGGGCGAGGCCTTCTCTCGCGTGACGGGGCTGCGGCTGGAAGGCGACTTCGCACGGCCCGCCAACGCCGACGAGGAGAACGGCCTCCCGCCCCTCGAGGAGGACGACCTGGACGCGGACCTCGTCCCATCTCCTGAAGCCACCCTGCCCCTCCCGGACGCGGCCGCCGTCGCCCGGTGGTGGGTGAAGGAGAAGGACCGCTTCTCCCCGAAGACGCGCTACCTGCGGGGCCAGCCCCTTTCCCCCGAGGTCGCGTGGAAGGCCCTCTCCACCGAGCCCATGCGCGGGCGCGAACAGCTCGCGCTCGACCTGGCGGTCCAGACGCAGGGCGCCGTGCGCTTCGACACGCGGACGTGGGCGAACCGGCAGACCGCGACCCTGGCCATGGGCCTGACAGCCGCCAGGACGGGCCGACCGCGACTCACGACGCGATGAGCATGCCAGCCAGGGGAACACCGCCATGCTGCAACTCGAGAACACCACCCCCTTCGCGTCGTCGCTCTACCTGTTTCCAGACGAGAAGGGCGTGGACACGCTGTACGTGGTCCTCAAGGCGACCTTCGCCATGACCTCCAGCGGGCTCCACGTCGCCGAGACACAGCAGGCCGTCGCGCACGTGGACGAGCACTGGGGCCCTCCCGGAGAGACCAGCCTCAAGTACTCGGGCGAATCACACCTCATGAAGCGCGGCACGGACGTCGTCCTCGTCGGAGACGCCCACGCCCCCAAGGGACGTCCGGCGTCGGACTTTGGCCTGTCCATGTCGGTGGGTACTCTCAAGAAGCTGGTGCAGGTCCACGGAGACAGGGCCTGGAAGGCGGGCCTGCTGGGCGCATCACCCACGACGCCCATTCCGACGACGCGGGTGCCCCTGACGTGGGAGCGCGCCTACGGAGGCCGTCACCAGACGGGCCCTCACGGCTTCCTCGCGGAGATGCGAAACCCGGTGGGCGTGGGCTTTCGGGGGCAGCGCGCCGTCAAGGAGATGAACGGCACGCCGCTGCCCAACCTCACGCACCCCGGCTTCCCCCTCGCCAGCCTGTCCGACAAGACACCGCCACACGGCGTGGGTTTCATCGCTCCGTCCTGGCAGCCGCGCATGGGGTTCGCGGGGACGTATGACGAAGCCTGGAAGAAGCATCGCGCGCCCTATCTCCCGCGAGACTTCGACACGCGTTTCTTCCAGGCCGCCCCCGAGGGGCAGATCTACCCGACCTGGCTGAAGGGCGGCGAGCCCGTGGAGCTCATCAACGCGGCGCCCGAAGGCGTGCAGCGCTTCCATCTGCCCGAGGTGGACCTGGACGCCTCCGTGCGCATCGCCGGCAAGGAGGAGAAGCCGCGCCTCCACATCGAGACCCTGCTCCTGGAGCCAGACCAGCACCGCTTCTCGTTGACGTGGCGCGGATGCGTTCCTTGCGACAAGCGCGCCTTGAAGGTCGAGCAGGTGACGCTCGCGGTGAAGCGCATGACGGGGGCGCGCTCGTGAGCGGCGCCATGCCTGGCGTGGAGGTCGTGGGGCTGGGAGCCACCACCCCGGTGGGGCTCGATGTGCCCACCACGGCGACGTCCGTCCGCGCGGGGCTCGTGCGGTTCGCGGAGGCGGGCCTCTTGAACCGTGCCCATGAACGGCAGGTGGTGTCGTTCCTCTCCGAGCACTACCTGCCGCCCCTGGAGGTCGACGGGACGCGCCTCTCCAACACCTGGATTCGCCTGTTGCGCCTGTCCACGTACGCCCTCGCCGAGGCCTGCGCGGGCCTCACGGGTGCGGCGCCCCTGCTCCTGGCCCTCCCCGAGGACCGATGGGGGATTCAGCTCCCCTCCTCACGGGTGATGATGGAGCAGCTCGCCCGCCAATCGGGAGTGCGGCTCGATGTCGCCAGCAGCCGGGTGTACCGACACGGCGGAGCGGGCGGCCTCATGGCCCTGCGCGACGCGATGCGACTGCTGTCCACGGGACATGCCTCCACCGTCATCGTCGGTGGGCTGGACACCTTCAACCATCCCCGGAGGCTGGCCGTGCTGGACTCGGAGGACCGACTGCGCCCCCGGGGCACGGACGGCTTCATTCCGGGAGAGGCCGCGAGCTTCCTGCTCCTGTCTACTCCTGGTGGCGCGCGACGCTTCGGCCTCGAGCCCGTGGCCCGCATCACCCACGTGGGAGTCGGCACGGAGCAGGGGCACCGCTACTCCGAGGAGCCCTATCTTGGAGACGGTCTCGCCCACGCGTTTCAAGCGCTCTTCGCGGGGATGCCGGGCAACGCGCCCAAGGTGCAGTGCGTGTTCGCGGGCTTCAATGGAGAGAGCCTGCCCACCAAGGAATGGGGCGTGGCCTACCTGCGAAACACGGAGCGCTTCCAGGAGGCACATCGCATCGAACATCCCGCGGACTGCGTGGGCGACGCCGGCGCGGCGTTGGGACCCCTGATGCTGGTGCTGGCCGCGGAGCGCCTGCGCGCCGGGCACGAGAAGGGCCCCACCCTGGTCTGGAGCACCTCCGACCTGGAGGCCCGTGCGGCGGCGCTCCTGCTGCCCACCTGAACTGGAACTTGGAAGGAGGAGTACCATGGAGATCGGTGAAGAAGTGGCCGTCTCGGAATTCGTCTCGGAGGAGTTACACAACGAGAAGACCTGCCCCTGGCACGAGCAAGGCGACGCGCACTCCCAGAAGATGTTGCTGCAGAATCCCGACGATGACGCCGTGGGAGGCATGGCGCCGACGGACGGCGGCGTGCTGGGCAAGAAGATGAAGGCAGCCAAGAACCTCGAGCCCGCGGCGAACAAGGTCTCCCTGCTGTTCAAGAGGGGGGAAGTCGTGACCTATGGAACGGTCAAGCGCCCGAAGCTGATTCAGACCTACGCGGAGGACAAGGAGGAGGAGGAATACCCCCTCCAGTACGCACCCCATCACCTCATCCCGGGAAACGAGTCGCTCAAGGGGTCCTCCGTCGTTCCTTTCATGGGAGACGACAACTGCATCGCGGACTACCTCCCTGACAAGGGCGGGCCAGCCATGTCGAGCTACATCAAGAAGGGATATTCCATTGGCTACGATGTCAACGCCGCCGAGAATGGGGAATGGTTACCAAGCCCCTACGCCCTCTCCAACTGCAACGAATGGCCCGCGGACCTGGGCCTCAAATACCTCAAGAAGCGCAGGGATGACGTGTTAGGCGAAGAGACAGAAGCCTTCAAACCCGCCTACGTCGCGGCCGCCATCGAAGCCTCCGGTGGCAGGCAGTTCCACATGCGTCACAAACCATACTCGGACAAGGCAAGAGCGATTCTTCAGTCGATTGGCGAGCGCCTGTCGGTGATGGCCACCGAGTCGTGCTCCATCGCGATGGAGAGCAAGGCTGAGAACGAGGATAGGTTCGCACCTCCCGTGGGACTCACCGCACGCCTGAATTCGCTCTCCGAGAACCTCCGCGGACTCCTGACGAAGTCCGTCTGGCGCCCCCCACTGTATACGGACTCCCTCACTCAAGATTATGCGGATGAAATGGTAGGAATCGGGAAGTTCACCAAGTCCAAAGCCAAGGGCAGCGTCACCAGGGTTTTCTGAGCCCTCACGATGCAAGCGACCCCGAAATATTACATCCTGGCGTCGTCCAGCCATGACATGATGCTCATCTATCCCGTGCCAAACCTGAGTCTTCGAGACCGATGGTGGGCCGGCAAACCCTTCCAACGTCCGCCCTCACAACTCATCGTCGTCGGAATCATCCCTGGCAATGAGCGGGGAGAACTGCTGGACTTCTTCAATACGGCCAACCTCATGAGCAATGCGTTCCATGCGGCGCTGCTCGAGGCAGGTGTGGACAACCTCGACGTCTATGACGCCGTCATCCAGAGCGAGGATGGAGCCGTCATCCACCGGGGCTACAAGGCCTTCAATGTCATCGGGCTGGTGCGGGCCGCGAACCTCGCGGAGACCGTCTTCCATTCTCCCGACAGCTCGCGCCTCATCGATGCGAGCATCGACCATCTGGCCATTGACGGCGACAAGCCCCGCGGCCTCAAGTTGTTCCGGCTCGCGGAGAACGTCAGCGCGGTCCTCGTCCACGAGGACGTCAAGCGCGTGCTGGAGTCAAAAGCCTTCCCACACCTTCGCTTCCTGGAGCCTCAGGATTTCGTGAGCGCGTGACGGGCTCACGCCAGGCTGTGCCTCCTCGAGAAAGGACCTTCCCGTGCCCACCTTCGTCAACGGTCGAGGCGTCACCCATGGTGGAAGCAAGGGACAGAGCATCGTCCTGCCAGACGTCTGCAAGACTCCGTCTCCCGCCGGCCCGGTCCCCATCCCCTACCCGAACGTGGGTCGCTCCGCGGACGCAGCGGATGGCCCCAAGACAATCACCATCGAAGGGCACATGCCCATGGTGAAGGGGGCCACCTACAGCGTCTCGTCAGGCAACGAGGCCGGCACCGCGGGCGGCGGCGTGGCCAGCAGCGCCACCAAGGGCCCCTGCGAGTTCATGATGTACTCCTTCGACGTGAAGTTCGAAGGCAAGAACGTGTGCCGCCTGGGCGACCCGCTCTTTCACAACAAGAAGAACACCCTGGGCTGACCGCGCGTCGCTCAGCCCTCCACCTCGCACTGGAGCTTCGCCAGCAGGTTGAGCGCCTCCAGCGGCGTCAGCGTGTTGACGGACACCGCCCTGAGCGTCTCCAGCGCCTGCTGGCGCGAAACAGATAGTTGCGCCGTGAAGGGCAGTCTTCATCCCACTGCGCGGGCGGCCCCTGAAATCTCGGAGATAGTTGCGCGGCGACATACAGTTACTTAACCAACTGAGTGGCATCTGAATCTCCATGTAGGGTGATTCGCCATCACCCATCTTGGAGGTTGTTCATGAAATGGCTGCTTGGGACTGTCTGGTTGGGCTCGGCGTGTGTCGCGGGGATGATTGGATGCAGTAGGGCTCCCGCCGGCGCGAGCGAGCCTGGAGAAGAACTCTCCACCCGCGAGATCCACACCCTGGCCACCAGCACGGTGCGGGTGACGAAAACGACGCGCTTCCACACCGCGGCGGGCATCACCGAGCAGGCCGAGGAGTTGTCGACCGACCCTCCCGAGCTTCTCGTGCCCCAGGGCGAGACCTATTCGGGGCGGGAAGGTGCCGCGGTACCGGGCGGATGGGAGTTCCAGGACGTGCCCGCGGGGCAGTACTTCCTGCGGTTCCATGACGGAAGGGGCGCGCGCGTCCAGTTCCTCACGGACGCACGACACGTGGAGCTCGGCCCCAACCGACTGGGAAGACCGGATGCGAGGTACTTCGTCGAGGATTGGGCACCCGCCCAGGTCGACCTGCAAGGACTGGCTCCCTGGGTGGCTCCCGAGGGACTCGTCCACCTTGGCGCCCACCTCCAGTTCAACTCCCCGCAGGTGGGCGCGGCCGGCTGGCTCCTGTTCGACGAATTTCTTCGGGCCGACGAGACCTCCGTCGTCACCGACGACGTGGAAGCGCTCATTGTCACCGCCGACGGCGTCCCGCACCTTGAAGCAGCCAGGGGAGACCGGCTGTATGTCAACCAGCTCAGTCCCTTCCGCGTGGGAACGGCACCGGACGGGACGCCGCTGGAATACGCCGCGCTGGACCGCTCGCGGGAGCTCCCGCCTTTTGACCACGTCCCGAACTACGGGACACCCCTGTCCATCTCAGGCACCCTCCAGCCCGTGCTGATGCGCCAGTTCGGCCTGGACTGGCGCCTGTCCGAGTTCGCCCGCATGGCGCGCGACATCCATCCAGGGATGACACCCCGCCAGTCCATCCTCGAAATCCACCCCGCCGCCCATGGCCTCGCGCCGGATGGGTGGGTGGGCTACTCGGGAGAGCTGCTCAGCCTGTACGCGCCCCTGGGTGCCACCTATGACATCCAGGGCCCCGTGAAGTTCGGCATCCCCTACCCGTCGAGCTGGGGAATCGTGGGAGCGGTGACGAACATCTTCCATGCGAGGCTGCCCATCCCGGATGGCTCGAGCGACCTCGCCTTCATCACCGGCTCCCTCACGACACTCGCCTCGTTCGATGAGTTCCGCGCGGGACCCGTGCGACCGAAGCTGTCCCCGCCCCAGTCGCTGACCCTCGACGGTGCACCCGCGAACGAGTCGCGGCACTTGAGCACCCTCAGCCCCGTCGTGGCCTGGGCGCCGCCGGCACTCGGCACGCCCAACGTCTACCAACTGCTGATCCGTCGATACATCAAGCGCTCCCGGAGCTGGGAGACCCTCGGGTCCATCTACGTCCCCGGGACGACCACCGCGGTGCGCCTGCCCCCTGGCTCACTCGAGCCGGAGGGCATCTACTTCATGCGCATCAGAGCCGTCGACGCGCCCATGTTCGACGTGGGGCGCCACTCGGTCGAGACGCTGGAGGCACTGCCCAACCACAGCGCCGACGCCATCACCTCGCTCTTCACCACGCCGTGAGGTCCACCTGAAGTCCGGCGTCCAGCCCCGCTCCCGACGTGCCGCTTGACGTCGGGGGCCCTACTCCAGCTCGCGCTGGAGCTTCGCCAGCAGGTTGAGCGCGTCCAGCGGCGTCAGCGTGTTGACGGACACCGCCTTGAGCGTCTCCAACGCCTGCTGATGCGAGGCCGGCAACGTGGGCACCGGAGGGGCCACGGGCGCGGGCTCTCCGAAGAGTCCGAGCTGCGCCGTGGACACCGCGCGCTTCGGGTTCTGCCGCACCGCCACTCGGGGACGTCCCGCGTCGTCCAGTTCGCCTGACTCCAGGTTCTGGAGCAGCTCCCGCGCCCGACCCACGACCTCCGAGGGCAGGCCCGCGAGCTTCGCCACTTCGATTCCGTAGGAGCGGCTGGCCCCGCCGGGAATGAGCTTGCGCAGGAAGATGACCTTGCCGCCCTGCTCCTTCACGGCGATGCACAGGTTCTTCACCCGGGTCCGCTCGCGCGCCAGGTCCACCAGCTCGTGGTAGTGCGTGGCGAACAGCGTGCGCGCGCTCACGTGGTCATGCAGGTGCTCCGCCACCGCCCACGCAATCGAGAGTCCGTCGAACGTCGACGTCCCGCGTCCAATCTCATCCAGGATGATGAGGCTCTTGCGCGTGGCGTGGTGGAGGATGTGGCTGGTCTCCGTCATCTCCACCATGAAGGTGGACTGACCGCGCGCCAGGTTATCCGCCGCGCCCACGCGCGTGAAAATCCGATCACACAGGCCGATGCGCGCCGCCTTCGCGGGGACGAACGAGCCCGCCTGCGCCATCAGCGCCGTGAGCGCCACCTGCCGCATCACCGTGCTCTTGCCGGCCATGTTCGGACCGGTGATGACCAACAGCTGCGCGTCCTCCGGGTCCATTCGCACGTCGTTGGGAACGAAGGACTCCCCCGCCCCCAGCATCCGCTCCACCACCGGATGCCGCCCGGCGGTGATGCTCAGCACCTCCGACGCATCGACCTCCGGCCGCGTGTAGCCATACTCGGAAGCACACCGCGCGAAGGACAGCAGCGCGTCCGCCGCCGCCACCGCCTCCGCCGCCGAACGGATGCGCGGCGCCGCCGAGGCGACCTTCGCGCGAAGCTCCTCGAACAGCTGGAGCTCCAGCGCGCACCGCTTCTCCTCCGCGGTGAGCACCAGCTCCTCGTGCTCCTTCAGCTCCGGGGTGACGAAGCGCTCCGCCCCCACCGTGGTCTGCTTGCGGATGTAGTCCGCCGGCACCAGGTGCAGGTTCGACTTCGTCACCTCCAGGTAGTACCCGAAGACCTTGTTGTAGCGGATCTTCAGCGAGCCGATGCCGGTCCGCTCCTTCTCGCGCTGCTCGATCTTCAGCAGGATGTCCTTGCCCGACGTGGACAGCTCCACCAGCTTGTCCAGCTCCGCGTGGTAGCCCTGGCGGATGAGGCCGCCTTCCTTCAGCACCACGGGAGGCTCGTCCACCACCGCGCGCGCCAGCAGGTCCGCCAGCTCCGGCAGCGCCGTCAGCGGCCCCGCGAGCGACTGGAGCAGCGCCGTCTGGCACCGCGCTAGGGCCTTGCCCAACCGGGGAAGCTGCGCCAGCGACAATCCCAGCGCGCGCAAGTCTCGGGCGTTGCCCGCGCCCAGCGACAGCCGGCCCGTCAGCCGCTCCAGGTCCGCCACTTCCTTGAGGATGCCGGTCAGCTCCTCGCGCCACACGCTGCGCGCGGACAGCTCCTCCACCGCGTCCAGCCGCGCGTGGATCTCCGGCAGCGAACCCAGGGGCGAGGCCAGCCAGCGCGCCAGCTTGCGCGCCCCCATGCTCGTCACCGTCCTATCCAACACGCCGAGCAGCGAGCCCTTGCGCCCCCCATCCCGCTGCGAGCGCAGCACCTCCAGGTTGGCGCGCGAGGACTCGTCCATCAGCAGGCTGCCGGAGCGCTCCTGGCGGCTGAGCCGGTCCACGTGGGCCGCGGGCGTCTTCTGCGTGTCCTTCAGGTAGCGCAGCGCCGCGCCCGCGGCGCTCGTGGCCAGGGGCGAGTCATCCAGGCCAAAGGCGGACAGCGACTGCACCGCGAAGTGCGTGCGAAGGAACCCCGCCGCGCGCGTGGGCTCGAACGCCGCGGCCTCGCTCTCCGCGATGGCGGGCACGCGAGGCAGCCGCGCGCACAACTGCGCCACCTCCGCCGAGTCACGCTGCCCTCCAGGCACCAGCAGCTCCCGGGGCTCCACGCGCGACAGCGACTCCGCCAGCTCCGCCGCCGACGCCGCCTCCATGGCGAGGAACTCTCCGGTGGACGCCTCCAGCAGCGCCCCGCCCCACCCGCGCTCGCTCCAGCACACGGCGGCCAGGAAGTTGCTGTCCCGAGGCTCCAGCACCTCCTCGTCCAGCACCATGCCGGGGGTGATGACCCGCGTCACCTCGCGGCGGACGATGCCGGGCCCGGTGCCGGCCTCCTCCACCTGCTCGCAGATGGCGACCTTCAGGCCCTCGCCAATCAGGCGCGCGATGTAGCGGCGCGACGAGTGGTAGGGGATGCCGCACATGGGCACCTTGTCGGCGCCCTTGGCCCTGGCGGTGAGGGTGATCTGGAGGATCTCGGAGGCCCGCACGGCGTCCTCGAAGAACATCTCGTAGAAGTCCCCGAGCCGGAAGAAGAGCACCGAGTCCGGGTGCAGCGCCTTCACCTCGAGGTACTGGCGCATCATCGGCGTCAGGGACGCGATCTCCCTCGCGCCCGAGCCGTCGCTCGCCTTCTCCCCTTCCGAGCCGACGTCCGGCGTCGGGTCCACGGGAAGCTCCACTGCTGCTGCCTTGGCTGCCTTCAACTGCTGCGTCACGGCCATCCCCGCCCTTCTC
>NZ_JABUMQ010000190.1:0-21943 GCF_013336645.1 Myxococcus sp. CA039A
GCCCACCACCGAGCGGCACCTCGCCCCCTCGCTCGGCACCTCGCCACCTGGCCCCCACGTCCCTCGACGAAACCACCAGTCGGCCTGGATAAATGCCGCCACCCGGTGGGGCCCGCGCCGCGCTTCGGCGCCCGAGCGCTCGAAAGGAAACGTCCCCTTCACCTCGGCATGCACTGTCTTGTTTTCCTGGTTAAGAGGACTTCGGGGTCAGGCCGTGGGCGGGCCCCGAACCCCTCACCCCCGAGCACAATGAAAACCAAGAGACTGGGTGTTGTTGCCGGTGCCACGTTGTTGGCGTTTGGGCTGGTCGCCGAGGCGGCGTCCCTCTTCCGCAACACGGGCACGTTGTCTGGCTGGAACTCCATCAGCCGGGAGCACCGAGGTTCGGTGAACGAGGTGACGAACGTCACCTACGAGGGGCCGACGGGCCTCAAGATGACGCAGATCTACGATGCGGCCTACGGCGGCCGGTACCACTCGGAGGTGATGCGAAGCAACGTGTACCGCCGAGGGGACACGGGCTTCTACGGCTTCGCGTTCCGGCTGCAGGCGGATTGGCAGTTCCAGCCGCAGTCGTACAACATCGCGCAGTTCATCGCGGACTTCTCCGACACGGGCTGCGACGATTACATGCCGTCGAGCATGGTGTGGATTTCGGGCAACCAGCTCTTCACTCGGGTGAAGCAGGGCACCATCTGCAATCAGAAGACGGTGACGTTCGGCAATCTGGCCACGGTGACGGCGGGGGAGTGGCACAAGATTGTGATTCAGGCGAAGTGGGCCACGGACGGGACGGGCTTCTACAAGCTGTGGTTCGACGGGACGAAGGTCCTGGAGCAGTACAACCTGAACACGACGATAGCGGACGACCGCTACTTCCAGTTCCGGGTCGGGCTGTATGCCAATGGCTGGTACGACAACGGATACATGCAAGGCAGCCAGGGGACACGGAGCATCTGGTTCGACGAGATTGGCGTGGGGACCACCTTCGCCGACGCCGACCCCGCGCAGTGGTAGAGAGGCAGTGCGCTCAGCGGGCCTGACTCGAGCAGGCCCGCTGTGAGGTGGGCCCTCCAGACATGTCCCTGTCGAAGGAAGACGTGAAGGAGGCTCAGCGCCTAGCGCGTCTTCCCGGGCGTCTCCACCTCAGGACGTCGTGCTCGCGCAGCGCTCGATGATGGCGCGAAGCTGTGTCTGCACGCCGCTGAGCGCGCTGCGAAGTCGCGCATGTCTCAGCGAGCCGGCCAGCGCATTGGACAGGGCCTGAAGCACCGCGCTCTCGGCCGTGGGCCACGCGCGCTCCGTCCGGCAGTCGTCGAAGCCCACGAAGCCCCACCACTCGCCGCCCAGCGTGATGGGACACACCAGCAGCGAGCGGATGTCCTGGCTCTCCAGCAACTCGCGCGCGGGGGACGCGAAGTCGCGGGGATGGCCCTTCACCACCTGGCCCGAGGACAGCGGCGGCACCCAGGACGGCAGCACCTCGTCATACGGCACGTTCTGTAGCTCGGGGTTGTCGAGCTGCGCGGAGGTCGAGGCCGCGGTCCACTCGTATCGCTGACTGCACAAGAGCTTCCCATCGGCGGCCTTGCTGTTCTCGAAGATATAGACACGGTCGACGTCGAGCGCGACACCCACTTGTCCAAGCGCCTCCGAGACGTTCTGGGGCTCGAAGCCCTTGTCCAACAACAACTGCGACACATTCATGATGGCGGCGTACGCCTTCGAGGCCATGAGGGGGAACTCCAGGTGGGGGACGGGCCTGTCGCGCCGGGGGGAGCGCGAAGAAGAAGCGTCGCATGGCACGACACCCTCGGGTCAAGCCATGCTCCTGGACGTACCAGGTCCATACGCTCCGTTGCTTCCGAGCCGCCCGCGTCATTTTTCCCGAGGAGACCATGCCCCTTCATCCCCGCACCTTTTCCCAGACGTGGGCCCGCGCACTGGCCACAACCCTGTCACTCGCGAGCCTCACCGGCTGCGGCCCGGAGCACGCCACCTCCGCGCCCACTGTCACCACCACGTCCGCTTCGCTCATTCCCCTCCAGGGAGATACCTCCTGTGTCTGGGGAAGCCCGGACTGCAACCTCTGCGTCCCCGACGTGCCCGCGCGCTTCAATGAACTCAGGGACCATGGCGAGGTGCTTGGCTTCCGCCCCGGCTCGTTCAACTTCAACGTGGCCTATCCCGGTGACAATCACTGGCAGGGAATTCAACGCCTGTCACTCGGCTCCGGGCGCTACCTCGTGGTGTCCAAGCGAGACGGCAACACCAACGGCAACGTGGGCCACGTCGTCCACCTCCCCTCGCGCAACGGTGAAGGACTGCGCCTTCGCTCCAACCGCCTGTCCCCCTCCATCTCCCAACCCGAGGACACTGCGCCACCGCTCGAGGACCGCGCGGTGACGGCGCTCCCCGTGCTCAATGGCTACGCCCACGGCGGAGGCATGCAGGCGGTGGGCAACATCCTCGCGCTCCCCATGGAGCAGGGCCCTGGCGCCGGCCGCGTCGCGCTGTATGACTTCAACCAGGGCCTGTCCCCCGAGCCCTTCGCCTTCATCCCCGGCGCCTCCGCGAACGCGGGGACGGCCTCGCTGACGCGCCTGTCCGACCGGCGCTACCTGCTGCTGCTCGGCCAGTACGACGCGAAGGTGCTCGAGGTCTTCCTCTCCACCTCCACGGACCTCCGCTCGCCGACGAACGCGTGGACGCGCGTGGACCAGTGGGCACGCGAGGAGCTGGCCTCCGATACCTGGGGCCCCTTCCAGAACCTCAACTTCGTCACCGACTGTCAGAACGGTCAGCTCTACCTGGTGGGCACGCTGCTCGGCGGCCTGCGCTGGGGCCCCGTCAGCGACGACTACGCCCACCTCTACCGGGTGAGTCTGGACGGCCACCTGCGCCTGGAGCACGTCGCGGCGAAACACCTGTATTGCAGCAACGACGGCGCGCGGCAGTGCAACCTCGACGCGGCCGGCGGAGTCTTCGTGGGCGCGGACCGCAAGCTCATCCTCTACGCCACCGAGCACGCCGATGACGGCCCCTCGGGCTCCGTGAAGATGGTGGAATTCCGGAACATCTGGGCGAACGACGGGTGTGGCGCGAACCTCGCGAGCGCCTTCGTCGATTTCTACGACGACTCCGACTTCAGCGACCGGGGGTTCATCTTCGATTTCGCGGACCGGGGCGCGAAGAACTGGGCCCGTTTCCACGACATCGACGGGCTCAACGACAAGGTCTCCGCCGTGCGCTGGTGCCTCCCGCCCGGACACCGCGTGCGGCTCCACGCCGACTCCAACTACAGCGGCAAGACTCAGGACCTCATCGGAGACGGTTCACTCCGAGAAGTGAATCTCAATTCCTGGGGATTTGGAGACAAGGTCTCCTCCGCGCGCTGGCTCGCGGACTGAAATATTCAGACACATGGCTCCAGGGGGTGGAGTGGAAATCAGCAGGGAACTTCCTGATACATTCTGGCGATAACTCTTTAGCCACCTCGTACGGAGTTCTGAGACCCATGAGCATTCGCCGCACTGATGGTTCGAAGCCGACGGTCCTCCCCACCATTTCCGCTGAGGCTCAGCCGAAGAACACCGCGAAGACCCGGACGGCTCCGAACGTCATCAAGGACGGCTTCGGTCCCGCGGCGAAGACCACCGACCTGGCGCGCGCCGAGCAGACGCTGAAGCCGCTGCCGGCTCCCGTGGGCCGCCTGTCGCTGGAGAGCAAGGAGGCGCAGTCCGCCATCCAGACTTCGCTGGAGCACCTCACCCCGGCCACCAGCAAGCCCGCGACGCAGGGGCTCCGGGGCGGCATCCAGTACCCGGCCTTCGTCCCGAAGAACGTGGAGCGCGACGAGCTGGGGATGACGCACGTGCGCCTGGACCGGCAGCACGAGGGCGTGAAGGTGTATGCCGAGCAGGTGGTGTCTCACCTCGGCAAGGACGGCAAGGTGAGCAGCGTCACCGGTGACCAGTCCACGATTCCCGCCGGCCTGGGCACGCAGAAGCCCCAGCTGTCCCACGCGCAGGTGCTGGACATCGCGCTGAAGGACTTCGCGGGCAAGCCGGACCGTCAGCCGAACTCCGAGCGCGTCATCTACAAGGACCCGTCCGGTGAGTACCGCTCCGCGTACCGCGTCGAGGTCGCCAATGTGAATGGCACCGACAACCCGCGCCGGATGAACTACCTGGTCGACGCGAACACCGGCAAGATTTACGAGAAGTTCAACACCATCGACGGCTTCAAGAACTGCCCCTGCGCCACGCACGGCACGGGTGACGCCGCGGCCACCAAGGGCACCAAGGGCGCCGCCGCCACGCCGCCCGCGGACGTGAAGGTCTCCACCTCGCCGAACGCGGCCATCAAGGACAACAGCACCGTCACCTCCAAGGTGAAGGTGGCCGACGACGTCACCGTCGACAAGCTCAAGCTGTCGCTGGACATCAGCCACACGTACAAGGGCGACCTGACCGTCACGCTGACGAGCCCCTCTGGCAAGAGCGCCGCGGTGCACAACCGCACCGGTGGCAGCACCGACAACGTGAAGGGTGACTTCGACCTGAGCGTCTTCGCCGGCGAGACGGCCAAGGGCGAGTGGACGCTGACGGTGAAGGACAACGCGAAGGGCGACAAGGGCAAGCTCAACAACTGGGGCCTGTCGATTTCGCCCAAGGCCACCCAGCCGCCCACGGAGCCCCCCACCGAGCCGCCCGCGCCCGGCACGGCGGATGACACCTCGCTCTACAGCGGCAAGGTGGACCTGAAGACGAAGCAGAACGCGGACGGGACGTACTCGCTGGAAGACACCACGCGCGGCAAGGGCGTGTCGACGTACGACGCGAAGAACCAGGAAGAGGCCAGCGGCACCACGCCCTTCAAGGACGACAACAACGTCTGGGGCGAGGCGACGGACCCGAAGCGCAACCAGGCCGCCGTGGACGCGCACTACGGCGCGGCGATGACGTACGACTTCCTCAAGGACGTGCTCGGCCGCGACTCCATCGACGGCAAGGGCGAGAAGCTCGTCAACTACGTGCACGTGAGCGAGAACTACGTCAACGCGTACTGGGACGGCGAGAAGATGAGCTACGGCGACGGCGACGGCGTGGACTCCGGTCCGCTCACCGCGCTGGATATCGCGGGCCATGAAATCGCCCACGGCCTCACCGAGCGCACCGCCGGTCTGGTCTACCGCGGCGAGTCCGGTGGTCTGAACGAGGCCATGAGCGACATCATGGGCGCCGGCGTGGAGTGGTACGCGTCCACGAAGAACTCCGCGGTGAAGTTCAACTGGACGGTGGGCGAGACGGCCTGGACGCCGACCAACGGCGACGACACGGACGGCCTGCGCTACATGGACGACCCCACGAAGGACGGGTACTCCATCGACAACTACAAGGACTACCCGAAGCAGACGGAGGTGCACGGCTCCAGCGGTATCGCCAACAACGCCTTCTACCTGCTGGCCAACGGCGGGACGAACCGCACGTCCAAGCTCGAGGTGAAGGACGGCGTCGGCATGGACAAGGGCCTGAAGATTTACTACCGCGCCCTGGCCCACTACATGACGCCGAGCACCACGTTCGCCCAGGCCCGCACCGCCACCATCCAGGCGGCCACGGACCTCTACGGCGCGGACTCCACCGAGGTGGCGAAGGTGAAGGAGAGCTGGACCGCCGTCGGTGTGAAGTAGCCCTGACGTTCAGGACCCGGGCGCGAGGTTGACTTCGCGCCCGGGGGACTGACGCAGCGGCGGCGACGGGAGGGGCGCCGCCGCGCCGGTCCGTTTCAATCCGCTACACGGAGTCGTGGGTCACAGCCGGCACAGCGTTCCGGCCGTCGTGTTGCCGTTGCAGCCGCCGAAGTAGTGGTCGGGGGTGTTGGTCTGGTAGCCGCAGTGTGTCCAGTTGCACTGGTTGCCCAGGGCATCTGTCCCAGCCGGCGTACACAGGCGCATGGGCTGGTTCGCGTTGCAGGCCGTGCCGGACGTGGTCGACACCGCGCAAGCGGACGAGCCCGTGCCCAGATAGCGCAGGTTGTCGCTGGTCCAGTAGTTGTACCGAGGGGCCGCGAGGCCATGCTGACTGGTCCAGGTGCTCGCGGTGCTCGCCGTCCAGCCCGGGGCGCACAGTTGATTGCGATTGGGCCACGTCACCACGCCTGAACAGCCCACGAGGTTGCTGGTGAGGACCTGCTCGACGGAGCCATCCGCGCAGCCCCGCGTCGGCACGCAGAGCGCACCCGCCGTGGGGTTGCCCGCGCAGCCGCCAAAGTATTGGTTGGGCGGAGGGAGCGCGCCGTACCCGCAGTTGACCCAGTTGCACGTGTTGCCTTCGGCGTCGGTGCCCGTGGACCGGCACACGCGCATCGGCTGTCCGGCGGGGCACGCACTCCCCACCGTCGCGCTCACGTAGCACGCCGCCGCCGAGCCGGTGTACTTGAGGTCGTCGTTGGTCCAGTAGTGGTGCGTGGGCACGCTCGTGCCATGGAGGCCGACCCACTCGGCGGAGGTGGCCACCCGGTACCCGGGGGCGCACAGCGCGGCGCGACCCGCCCAGTTCGTACTCCCGGCACAGCCCACCATGCCGTTGGAGAACGTCTGCTCGACGGAACCATCCGCGCATCCCCGAGGAACGCAGAGCGTGCCCGCCGTGGTGTTGCCCGCGCAGCCTCCGAAGAACCTGTTGGGCGTGTTCGCCAGCAAGCCGCACCCGGTCCAGTTGCAGGTATTGCCTTCCGCGTCGGTGCCGGCGGCCGTACACACGCGCATGGGCTGACCGGCGGGACAGGCGGTGCCCGTCACGTACGAGACGCTACAGGTCCCCGACACGCCGCTGTAGCGCAGGTCATCGTTGGTCCAGTAGTTGTGCGCGGGCGCGAGTCCAAGGAACAGCGTGTCCCATTCCCGCGCGCTCGCGGGGCGGAAGCCAGGCGCGCAGAGCGAGGCGCGGCTGCCCCAGGTGACCTTGCCCGCGCACCCGGCCATGCCTCCCGAGAAAATCTGCTCCATGGTTCCGTCGGCACACGGAACGCCGGGAACCAGCGGTGACTCCAGGGATGACTCTTCTTGAGACACGAACTCCCCTGTCTCTTCTTCCGCTTCGATGGGCACGTTGCATGCCGTCATCCACAGCAGAGACCCCAGGGCCAGCCCCTTCACGAACACTCTGAATCCGACGCACTTCATGGACAGCCACTCCGATGCGACAAACCCGCTCCATGCGGCGCCGGCAGCCTTGTCGCCTCTGTCGCTGTATCACCAGCCCCCCGAACGAAGGGTGTCCGGGGGGCGACGGCGCGCGGGGCCCGTGTTTCATTATGGGCGGGCCGTTGGCTCAGGGGTCGAGCCGCGGGCCCTCGCCGTGCGGGGCTGAGCTATCCCCTCATTTGAAGGTTCTCCTCGGAGAACCCAAGGGCGACCGAGCGAGCAAACTTCGAGGGGAAGTCGAAATCCTCGAGGGTGGCGGCCGCAGTGAGGTTCTGCAGCCAGCCTGTGCCGGTGAATGATTGCCAAGCAGACCTTCTCCGAGGGGTGATGCTGCTGAAGGACACTGCATCAACCACCCCACGCCACCGCCGGGCATTGTTCACAAGCTGACGGCGAATGGTCATGCGAGGTTCCGTACTCGCTATTCCGTCCACGGGTTTCCCAATCCGTGGTCAGAATCGCCAATGCACTCGAAGGAATGACTCTCATGTGCCGGCCGCAAGAGCAGCATGAAATCCTTCGCACGTCCAGGTCAGCCCTTGCTGCTACGCTCGCGGAATCCAGGGGAGGGCACCACATGTTGTTGGTAGACGTGCTGGAGGAGCATCTTGACGAGGCTGATTTTAGATGGCTGCAATGGGAGAACTCGCTGGGCGCTCCGGACTTCACCTTGATTGAGACTGCGAGGTTGGAGGAACTCCTCCTCGCGCATCTGGATGGGCTTGTCATTGGCGCGGCCACCTCTGCCGATTCCGTGCTGCGCCCGGCCCTCGATGCAGAAGACCCCTTCCGGGTCTCCGCGGCGGCCTACTCTCTGCTTGCCCTTGGCGAGGTGGATGAGATCCTGCGGCGACTGCGTGGAGCCGAGCCCGAAGCGCGCACCGCCATTCGACGAGCACTGGAACTCAGCGAGGCCCCCGGGCTGGGTGCGCGCCTGCTTGACTTGCTGACGCGGGAAGACGCCGCCCCGCGGGCCGAGGTGTTGGAGATGCTTTCGTTCCGCCGGGAGGCACCACCCGAGGTGCTGGCGCATTATTTCGCACATGACGAGCAACGGGTGAGGGTCGCTGCCCTGCGTGCCGCAATGCCCTTACCGGAAGATGCGGCGCGAAAGCTGCTTCCCATGTTGCTGGACTCCTCCCACCCTGGCATTCGTGCGGCAGCGATGGGCGCAGGACTGACTATCGGCGTGAGGCAGGCATGGGAGGCATGCCGCGCCGCCGTGCGCGCTCACGACGAACACAGCCCCGAAGCCATGGTGCTCTTCGCCATGGGAGGCAATGAGTCGGATGTTCCCTTGCTGCTGGCGCTGCTCGACGCGGAGGACCTCCGTCCCCACGTCCTCTGGGCTCTGGGATTCAGTGGCAGGGTGTCGGCCATGGAGGTATGCCTTTCGTACCTGGAAGTGCCCGACATGGCGCGACTGGCGGGGGAGTCCTTCTCGGCCATGACGGGCTTGCGGCTGGAGGGCCCCTACGCCCTCCCTGCTGGGGAGAGGCCCGAAGGGGCTGCACCGTTGGCAGAGTTCCAGGAGGATCTGGACGCGGACCTGGAGCCCAAGCCCGAGGACGACCCGCCATGGCCGAACGTGGCCGCTATCAAGGGCTGGTGGAGAGATGAAAAGAGGCGATTCGTAAAGGGCACGCGGTACCTTCACGGCCAGCCCTTTAGCGGCACCGCCCTCGTGGAGGCACTGGAAACCAGTCCCATGAGGCGCCGCCACGCCCTGGCACGCGAGCTTGCACTGCGAAGTCGGGGCACGTTGATGGTGCGGACACGGGCCTTCACGCATGTTCAGCGCGCGGAGATGGCCAAGGCCAGGGCCGCCAGCTCCCGAATCCGCATGCAATCCTTCGACAGCGGCTTGCGCTGACGACGGATTCCACGCCGCTCCTCTTCTCTGGCCACACCTCGTCATCAACCATGTGGGCACTTCAGAACAAGACACCATACGCGGCCGAGCGGACGTGGGTCCGCGACAAGGACGGCCACCACCTCTGGGTCATCGCACTCAAGGCGACTTTTGATGTCGACGACGCGGGCGGCCTGCTCCCTGTGGGCGATCAGGAGCCTCTTCTGCGGGAGCCCATCTATTGGGGAGAACCTGGCTGCTCCAGCCTGCGTTACGAGGCCGAACTCGTCCCGCCCAAGCCTCACACCGACGTCCTCATCAATGCTTGTGCACACGCACCAGGGGGGCGGCCTTCGCCCAGCGTCGAGGTGGCCGCCCGCATCCACGACGTGGACAAGATGCTGGTGGTCCACGGGGAGCGCTTCTACACGCGAGGCCTGACGGGCGTGAAACCCTCGTCCCCCAAGCCGTTCATCAGCCAGCCCATTCTCTACGAGTGGGCATGGGGAGGCACCGACACACGCGACTCGGACGCGCGCAAGCATGTCAGCGACCTACGCAACCCCGTGGGCCGCGGGGTTGCCAGCAGAGCGTCTCACCGGGTGGATCAGCCCGCCCATCGCATCGAGTACTTGCGGGGAACTCCGGCGGAAATGGGCCCGGCCGGATTCGGCCCCATTGCCAGTCACTGGTCGCCGCGCCTTGAGCTGACAGGCACCTTCGACGAAGCCTGGCGGAAGACGCGACATCCACTGCTGCCGCGAGACTTCGACGAGCGCTCCGCTCTCTGTGCCCCCGTCGACCAGCGGCCTTCGCGCCGCCTCGTCGGCGGAGAGAAGGTGGCCCTTGTGCATCTTACGCCGCGAGGCTCGCTCCACTTCACGCTGCCGCGTCTGCGCTTCGGCTTCACCACTTACTTCGGCGCCTTCCGCCGCTTTCACGAGGCCACCCTGGGCTTGGTCGTCGTTGAGCCCGAGCTGAAGAAGGTGCGCATGGTTTTCCAGACAGGGTTGAGGGTCGGCCCACAGGACACCGACCGCCTCGACTTCACGGCCATTATCGAGAGGGCGGACTGACATGGGGGCAGAGGCTGTACTCGTGGCGTCGGGAGCGCGTGCGCCCGTGGGGACGACCGCGGAGAGCGTCGCGGCGGCTGTGCGTGCGGGCATCAGCCGCGTGCGGCGCCTCCAGATGCCGGAGTTGGGGCACCAGCCCGCTTCGTTCATCGCGAGGGACGGACTCTTGAACTCACAGGAATGGAGCAGTGCCGCACGCATGGCTGTAATGGGGGCAGCGGCGTTGGAAGAAGTCCTCGCCAGGCTGGCGCCTGCGCTTCCGCCGGTGAATGTCGAAGTGCCGGTGCTAGTGGGCCTCCCAGAGGAGCGCCCGGGCTGGAGGGCGGCGGATGCCTCGCGAGTCGTCGCCGCGCTCGCGGCTGTCGGGGGTGGGCACCTGCGCCCGCGGGTGGAGCCCCGGCTGACGGGCCATGCCTCGGCGCTGGAGGTGTTGCGTGAGGCGGTGACACGGGTGGGCCGCACTGCGCGCTGCCCGTTGGTGATTGTGGGGGGCATCGACAGCTACCATGATGTCCAGACGCTGACCTGGCTGCGCGAGCGCAAACAGTGGCTCGAGGCGGGGGCTCGCACGGGCTTCGCGCCTGGCGAAGCAGCTGCCTTTGTCGCGGTGATGGCCGCACCGGATGCACGACGGTGGGGGCTGGTGCCACATGCCACGGTGCGCGCCGTCGCCACGGCCCGGGAGACGCGGCTCATCCACACCAATGACCTCAACCTCGGTGATGGGCTGACCGCAGCCGTGAATGAAGCGCTCGCGCCGCTGAAGGGCACGGGTGAGATGGTGGCGTGCGTCCACGGCGACCTCAACGGCGAGCGCTACCGCTCCGAGGAGTGGGGTTTCGTCGCCCTGCGACTGGGGGCTGTTTTCCGCGACGCCTCCGTTATTCGCACACCCGTGAGCAACTGCGGCGAGGTGGGGGCTGCCACTGGAGCGCTGAACCTCGTCCTTTGCGCGCAGTCCTGGCAGCGGCGGTACGCGAGCGGCCCCCGTGCACTACTCTGGGGGAGCTCGGAAGCCGGGTTGCGCGCCGCCGCACTGCTGGAGAGGCCTCTGTCCGGAAGTGGAGAAGGTGCGAAACCATGACCAAGGTAACAGTCAACTCCCCGAGAACGCCCGTCACCAAGGGAAGCTCGGGGGTCGCGGCAGCCACGCTGCCCAACGTCTGCAAGATGCCCGGTCCGCCGGCTCCCTTCGTGCCCACCCCGTTGCCCAACATCGGCGACAGCGGAGCCTCGCCTCAGGGGTACTCGAAGACAGTCACCATCAATGGGCACTCCGTCGCCATCGCAGGCGCCAGTTTCGGCAGCAAGGGGGACATGGCCAGCAAGGGGACAGGAGGTGGGCTCATCTCCAGCAATACCCACGGTCCCACGAAGTTCATCGGCCCCGGCTCGATGAACGTCAAAATCGAAGGAAGGAATGTGCAGTTGCTGGGCGACCCCATGCTCAACAACTGCGGCCCCTCTGGCAGTCCCGCGAATGCGGCCACCATGACGGGCATCATCCAGGCTTCTGGAACCATGACCGTTATCTACGGCGACGACATTCCGTGCTCGCTCTGCGGGAAGACTCATCCGCTGGAAGCGGGCGAGGAGACGCAGACCGTCATTGCCGCCCTGTTTGAGGAAGTGCAGCAGGCTCTCGATGCCCAGAAACAGCAAATTCTCCAGCGGAGCAAGGTCGCCAAGGAGAAGAATCAAAAAGAAAAGAATCAGGCTCAGTTGGCGGCAAAGGACACTGAGGAGAACAGGCGAAAGGGGAAGGGGCTAAACCCCAGACAGAGAGAAGAGTTCGCTGCGCTGCCGGCAGAGATTTCAGCGCTAGAGGGGCAACTCAATTCGCTTGACGAATTCTTCAAGGCGAATGCCGTGCTGAGATTTAGCGGAGACGGAAGAACCTTCATGAAGGGGTACATGATTGGTGTCATGGTCTGCGAGTGCAAGGGCAAGAAGATAGCTGCCTGTTCGGGGCACGCGCCTCCGGGATTCGTAAAGGCCGTGAAATCAGCGGGATTTGAGTGCGCCGGTCATCCCGTCAACTCTGGAGTGCCGGAGGAGAAATGGATGTGTGCCGCCAAGCAGATCATGGAGAGGAATGGTGGGCATGGTCCTCGGCAACTCATCGAGCGGCTGTACTACCCGCTCGTCGAAGGATTCAAGCCAGATAGAGGACCTACGGTAAAGTTCACGGTTCGGATAGAGGACTTGGAGACGAAGAGACTTTCCGAACCAGAAGAGCGCGAGCAGACATTCAGTAATGGAGAAAACGTACCGTCATGCGCGGAATGCCAGAAGCGACTTCCTGCCATGTACTGTGAAAAACAGTGCCCCTAATTCAAGGATGGGCCATGAGGGAGTTTGTTGATTTTGTCGAAAAGTATCGCCCCGGATTCTCCCAAGAGATTGTCCCTGCGGATATGTTCGACATCGAAGTTCTGGAGAAGCACGCGGGCTCCCTTCCGGGCGTCTATCGTCGTTTCCTGGAGATAATGGGGGCAAGCATGGGCGACCTTGAGCTTGCCGAGGCTTCTTTCTCCATCGAGGGGGTGCTCGGTGCCTACAGCCTCCCTTGGTTGAAGAATGGCCGCTATGTCTATTTCGCCAGAGACAAGGGGTTCAATAGCTGGGACTGGTTCTTTGACCGCTCGAGCCCTCACGGGCTCGATGATTGCTTGGTTGTCAATAGGTTGTTGGAGGAGAACTATCCTCAAGGAGGTAGTCACCCGATGTATTGGGGACTGGAAGAATTCCTCTATTGCGAGGCATTCAAGGAGCTTCGCCTGCCACAGTTGCCCTTCCGGAGGAAGTTCTCATCACCAGACGATGCAGATGCCGCCGCCGCCTTCCGTTCGGGCGTGGTGAGCGCGCTGGCCGTGGAAAAGGGTTTCGAGCGTATCCCTCCTGTCGAGCACTGCGCACTGTATGAGCGAGGAGACGCCGCGCTGCTGCTCTACCGCCACCCCATTCAGCCCACCTTCTCATTCGTTCTGGGCTGCGATGACTCGGCGGAGATGGCTCAACTAGCCCAGGAGTTCGAGACACGAACGGGGCTGCGGAGCGTCGTCACGCGGTAGATGAAGGCGGCTGGACATGGTTCCTACCTCTGCCAGCCTTTTCCAGGTGAAAAGGGGGGGCGACGGCGCGCGGAGCCTGTGTTTCATTATGGGCGGGCCGTTGGCTCCGGGGTCGAGCCGCGGGCCCTCGCCGTGCGGGGTGGATTGAAACCTCGGGCTCCTTGGTGCTCGAGGTCGTCCCTTCCCCTTGCTACAGCTTGCTCGGGTCGTCGACGCGGTAGTGCGACAGCCAGTAGTCGTCGGCGAAGCCCGGCAGGTCGATGTTGATCTTCTGCATGTGAATCTGTCCGCGTGCGCCGATGCGCTGGTCCGCGTCCAAATCCCACAGGTCCAGGCCCTCGAACTCGTCCGAGGAGCCGTAGGGCACGTAGTAATACGTCTGCACGAAGCCGTTCACCACGTCGACCATGTAGATGCCGGACGTCTGCCCGCCGCCGCCCACGCTGATGTACAGGTTGCCGCGCGCGGAAATCTTGCCGCCCTGAATCCAGGCGCCCACGGGGATGCTGCTCGACAGCGTCAGCGTGCGCTTGTGGATGACGGTGACGGTGTTGCCAGACAGGCCAATGGAATAGCCGCGCAGCGAGGTCGCCCCGAAGGCGTTCGTCGCCGCGTAGAACAGCCCGTCACGCGGGTTGTACGCGAGGAACGCCACGCCACCAGACCAGTTCGGCAGCGACGCGTAGCCGATGTACTGCATGCTCGTGTTGAAGACGCCCACGGCGCCGCCCTGGCTCGGTCCATCCATGGCGATGTAGAGGTAGCCATTGACGTGCACCAGGTCGCCGTAGTGCCGGAAGCCCGCGTTGTACCAGGGCGTCGGCATGTGGAAGCGCTCCGGCGGGTCGTCGTTGATGGCCGTCATCGCCTGCTTCGCGATGATTCCATTCGTGGCCTCGTCCTTCCAGAAGTTGGTGGTGTTGCGCGTCAGGAACCAGTGCGTGGAGTTGTGGGTGATGCCCTGGATGTTGTCGGCGAAGTTCGGGTAGCTGCGGTCGGCCGGGAGGTCCCCTGCGCTGCCGATGATGTTGGGGATGGCGTAGCGGTAGCGCGCCACGAAGAGCGCGTTGGCCGTCGCGTCCAGGCCGGAGCGGTACTGCGCCGCGCCCACGCCCCACACGCACGTCCACCACCACTTGGGCAGCGTGGCGGTCTGCAGGCGCTGCCACGCGCCGCTCGCCCACTTGTCCATCCACAGCGAGCCCGTGGCCTCACCCGTCGTGGCGCAGGCCTGATAGTACTTCTGCACGGGCCCCCAGCCGGTGTGCGCCCAGCTGTAGACACCCAGCGGGCACCAGAGCTCGTCGTACTCGGTGTTGAGGCCCTGGCAGAAGTTGGCGGACCACCAGGCGGTGTCCGGCACGGCCAGCTGACTCACGCCGTCCCCTGAAGGCCCCAGGGAGGTCTGCGCCTTGCCCTCGGGCGCCATCGCCTCGCGCACGGGCGTCTGTGCCAGGGCGGACGGCACGCGGCGGGCGGCCTCCACCAGCGCGGCGGGCGGCTCCTGGCCCCCCGACAACTTGCGGTAGATGTCCGGGATGGGCATGCCGTCGAAGGCCGCCGCGTCCGGCATCGGCGTGCCTCGCGGGCCCTTCACCACCGTGACGATGCCGTAGTCGGGCACCTCGTAGAACGTCACCGCCTGGCCGTCCGCCAGCTTCACGCTCGCCAGCCGCGTGCCCGGGTCGCTCTCCTGCTCGAAGTCCTCGTCCGTCTCCGAGCCACCACACGCCGCCAGCACGCCCACACAGCACAGCAGCCTGAACATCCGTCGCACGGTTGCAGCCTCCTGATGATTTTCCAGGAGAACGCCCCTCGTGAGTTTGCTTCGGTGCCCTTCGCTCGGGGACTTCCGCGCGAGCCCACCCGGGATGGTGCTTCACGCCTCCCAGGCGCCACACCCGCCGCGTCCTTCCTAAGTCAGACGCAAAGCGTCAATAGTAGCAAATCGAGCTAATCGTGAAAGTCACGATTGTGAAAATTCTTCGTCACGGAGGGCGCGTGACGGTGTGACAGGACATAGGGAGAGCTACGTGATGCGAAACATCCGTCGATATGACGTGGTGCTGGTGGGCGGAGGCGTGACGGGGCTGATGGCGAGCCACAAGCTGGCGCGGCTCGGACTGCGGTTGTTGTTATTGGAGAAGCAACCGACGCTGGCCAGTGGGCCTTCCACCCGGAACGAGGGCTGGCTGCATCGGGGCAGCTATCACGCCGGCTCGGTGAAGGACCGACAGGCGGCCATCCAGGTGGCGCGGCGGTGCATCTACGGGCACGAGCAGATTCGAGCCTTCGCGCCGGAGGCCGTGGAGGATGCGGACCGGCCGCCGCTCGTGCTGGTGCGGGACGCGGACCGGCTCCAGGAGCTCGTCTCTCGCTGGGAGGAGGCGGGCGTCAGCCATCGTCCGCTGACGCACGCGCAGGCCCAGGCGCGCTTCTCGTCGGCGGACCTGTCCCGCGCGTCCGCGGTGTTCGAGGTCGCTGACGTCAGCATCAACACGCGGATGCTGTATCGCAAGCTGTACACGTCCGCGCAGCAGGGCGGCGCGGAGGTCCTCACCGGCTCGCGGCTGGAGCGCGTGAGCGGCTCGGAGGCCACCGTCATCACCGCCGAGGGGGAGACGCTGCACATCGAGTCGCGGCTGTTCGTCTACTCGACGGGCTTCGGGGCGCGAGATTTGTTCCGCCAGTTCTTCGGGCTGGAGCTGCCCATCCGCTACTGGAAGAGCCACCTGGTGGTGGTGCCGCGCCTGGGCGGGCACGGGCTGTTCTACGTGGACCCGCACGAGGCGGCGATGATGCACCACGGTGACTACAGCGTCGTGGGACTCAACGAGGACGCGCTCCTGTGCGCCAATCCCGACTACCACGTGGTGCCCGAGCGGGCGGACAACCTCCACCGCGCGCTGGAGCGACTGGTGCCGGGCTGGCGCAACGCGGGGCCGCACAGCGACGTGGCCTGCACCAAGGTGGACTTCGCGCCCGACGCGGGCTCCGCGCGCTCGCTCAACATCGCCATCCACGAGCCGGTGCCCGGCCACATCTGCATCCTGCCGGGGAAGATGACGGAGGCGCCGTTCCTCACGGACGTGCTGACGGCGCGGCTCTACGAGCGACTGGAGGATGGGCTCATCGCGAAGCGCCCGTGTGACGTGCTGCACGCGAGCCTCTCGTCCGTCGTGCGGGAGGCCACCCATGCGGCTTGACCTGCTCGCGGCCCTGGATGCGCCCCGGCGCTCGGCGGGCCTGCTCACCGTGGAGGAGGTCCTCGCGCTCGCGGACACGGGGAACGTCATCTATGACCCGTTCTCCGTGCTCATCTCGCGGCACCTGCGCATCGGCGAGGGCAATGTCATCCATCCGTGTGTCACGCTGACCTGCGCGGCCTCGGCGGAGTTCCAGTTGGGCAGCCGGAACATCCTCCACACGGGCACGCTGCTGGCCGCCGAGACGGGCAGCATCCTCGTCGGTGACGGCAACCAGTTCGGCGAGGGCGGCTTCACCGCGAAGGCCAATCGCGCTGGCGCCCGTATCACCGTGGGCGACGGGGGACGGTATCTGGGTGGCGTGTCCGTGTTCGGAGAGAGCGTGCTCGGCTCCGGGACGCAGGTGCTCGGGGCCATCACCGTGGACACCTGTCAGCTCGCGGCGGGCGCGGCCTTCAGCGCCCCGGACCCGGACGTGCGCGCGGCCGTGTTGAAGGGCTCGGGCACGGCGCGGGGCCTGGTGCTGGGCGTGGGACAGGTCATCCTGGGCAATGGTGGCTTCCGCGCCGAGGACGTGAAGCCGCAGGCGTTCTATCACCCCAAGGTGAAGTCATGAGCGGGACACGGCCCGTGGAGCTGGGGCTCGGACTGCTCTCGCTCGGGCGCAGGTGGGGCTACCGCGCCGAGCCGCCTCCGTCGGAGGCCGACGGCAGACGGCTGCTCGACACCGCCCTCGAACTGGGGGTCCGCTGCTTCGACACCGCTCCCGCGTATGGCTCGAGCGAGAAGCGCTTCGGTGCGTTCCTGTCAGGGCTCGGCTCCGCGCGGAGCTCCGTCTTCGTGGCCACCAAGCTGGGTGAGCATTGGGACGCGGTGCGGAACACGTCCTTCACCGACCACTCGCCGGACGCGCTTCGCCGGAGCCTGGACGAGAGCGTGCGGCTGCTCGGGCACATCGACCTGCTCCAGGTCCACAAGGCGACGGCCGCCAACGTGGGCTCGCCCGAGGTGTTGCGCGTGCTCGAGTACGCGGGGACGCTCGGGGTCTCCCGCGTGGGCGCCAGTGTGAGTGATTGGGCCGGCGCCGAGGCCGCCTGTGCCGCGGGCGTCTATTCCTTCCTTCAGTTCCCCTACAACCTGCTCCACCGGACGCTGGAGCCGGCGTTCGAGCTGGCGGTCCGACACGGGCTCCAGGTCCTGGTCAACCGCCCCTTCGCCATGGGCCAGTTGCTCCAGGAGGAGGGAAGGGACGCGCGGCTGTCCATGCGCGAGTCATTGACTCACATCCTCGGGCAGCGCTTCTCCGGCTACGTGCTGACGGGCACGAAGTCTCCGGAGCACCTGCGTCAGACGTTGGACGCCTTCCGCTCGCTCGAAGGCTGACGGGAAGACTTTCTCGCCGGCGGGGCGTGTCGCTCCGCCGTGCTCCCGACTCGGGCCTCACGAAGCCGTGGGCCCGAGCGGGCACCTCTTTGCCTCGAAGACCCTCAACCATGTGGATTGCGTATGGCCTGGGCGCGGGCGTGATGCTCGGCCTCTATGATGTCTGGACGAAGAAGGCGATGACGGGCAACAGCGTCATCCCCGTCGTCATGTGGTCCTCTCTCTTTGGCGCGCTGTGCTGGGTGCCGGTGTTGATTCCGGGCGCGCTGCCCATCCACGTCGAGCCGTTTGGATTGACATGGCGGGAGCAGGCGTGGCTGTTGCCCAAGGGCGTGGCGATGACGGCGTCGTGGATTCTCGCGTACTACGCGGTCCGCGAGCTGCCCATCTCCATCGCCGGAGCGGTGCGCGCCTCCGGCCCGCTGTGGACGCTGGCGGGCGGCTTCCTGATGTTCCGCGAGCTGCTGACGCCCGTGCAGTTCCTCGGGCTGATGCTCACCGTCTGCTCGTACTACGTGCTCTCCATCGTCGGCCGGAAGGAGGGGCTGGTGCTGGCGAAGAACCGCTCCGTGTGGTGGATGTTGTCCGCCACCGCGTTGTCGGCGGCGACCACCGTGTATGACAAGTTCCTCGTCTCGCGGCTCGGCCTGCCCGTGCTGGAGCTGCAAGCCAGCTCCGCGTTCCAGCGCTGCCTGCTGTCCGCGCTCGTCTTCGTGCCGTACATGCTGCGCAACGGCGGATTGGGCCTGGGCCTCACCTGGAGCTGGGGCATTCCGCTCGTGGGGTGTTCCTGGGTGGCGGCCGAGCTCATCTACTTCGTCGCCATCACCGAGCCGCAGGCGATGGTGACGCACCTGTCCGTGCTGCGCAGGACGAGCCTCATCGTGGGCTTCGTCCTGTCGGCCCTCTTCTTCCGCGAGGCCAACGTCCTCTTGAAGTCGGGGATGATTGCCGTGCTCATCCTCGGCATGGCCATCCTCATCCTGGGGGGATAGCGGGTTGCTCCCAGGGGAAGTGCGTGGCACCCAGGGCGGGCTTCAAATCAAACAGCCACGTCGCCCTCTCGTCGTACTTCGCGAAGAAGGGCTTGCCGACCCACTCCGCTTCCCGGGCCTGGATGAAGTGCAGCATGAAGACCTTCTCGCCCCCGATTTCCGTCACGCCATCCACGCACACCTTGCCGGGCGTGGCGGACATCGACGGGCCACGCACCGTGCGCGCCAGGCCGGACACCTGCCGGTAGGCGCTCCGGAAGATGTCGTAGGCGGAGGCGAGCGGGACGGCGAAGTAGTCCTGCGGTCCCGTGTCCCGCTCGATGAACATGTAATACGGCACCATGCCGTGGCGCAGGTGCGTGCGCCACATGCGCTCCCACGTCGCCGCGTCATCGTTGATGGTGCGAATCAGCGGCGCCTGGGTGCGGATGACCGCGCCCGTGGAGCGGATGCGGCGCACCGCCTCCTGGACGATATCCGGCACCATCTCGTTGGGATGGGAGAAGTGCGCCATGAACGCCAGGCTCTTGCCGGAGGCGACCACCTTCTCGAACAGGCGCAGCGTGTCGTCCGCGTCCGGGTCCGTGACGAAGCGCTGCGGCCAGTAAGCCAGCGCCTTGGTGCCGATGCGGATGGCCTCCAGGTGCTCGATGTCCAGCAGCGGCTCGATGTAGCGCGCCAGCACCGCCTCGCTCATCACCATGGGGTCGCCTCCGGTGAACAACACGTTGGTGACCTCCGGGTGCTCGCGCACGTAGTCGACCATGGGGGCGATGTCTCGCGAGGCGAACTTCAAATCCGCGTCCCCCACGAACTGCGCCCAGCGGAAGCAATACGTGCAGTAGGCGTGACACGTCTGTCCCTGCTTCGGGAAGAAGAGCACCGTCTCCTGATACTTGTGCTGGAGCCCCGGCAGCGGCTCCTCGTTGGCGAGCTTGGGCACGTTGAGCTGCATCTGCCCGGCGGGATGCGGATTGAGGCTCGCGCGGATGTCTCGCACCACACCCGCCAGCTCCAGCGCGGGAGCCCCCGAGCGCATCAGGTCGACGATGCGCGAGACGTCGGATGCGGGCAG
The DNA here is from genome assembly GCF_013336645.1 of Myxococcus sp. CA039A. Lineage (NCBI taxonomy): Bacteria > Pseudomonadati > Myxococcota > Myxococcia > Myxococcales > Myxococcaceae > Myxococcus > Myxococcus sp. CA039A. The sequence goes on from NZ_JABUMQ010000190.1 coordinate 19,872, forward strand.
CATGTCCGCCCGCGGAAACACGAGCCGGTAGATGGGGTCGTCCGGCGCGGCGGACCAGTCGATGAGCTCATCCACCACGTACGTGTTGACGCGAAAGGGGAGCACCTGGGCCACCGCCTGCACGGCGAGCCGCTCGTCCGACGACAGGCGTGCCCTCGCCGTCAGCTCGTCCAGGTTCCTGTGGGTATAGGCACGGTATCGCTGTCCCAGGGACAGGGGCCGCACCGCGTTGGATGTAGCGCTCACGCGGTTCCTCACTTTTGGGCATGGCAGGACCCTCCGCGATGGCTCCACGGAAACGGCCCTGGATGGGTTGGTGTCAGTAACCAGACGTACTGTTTGAACACCAACGAGGTGGTCTTTCGGGGTAACACACGGCACGTGGACCTGTCACTCCGTCCGAGAGAAGAAACGTCGAATGACGCTGCCGGGTGAGGGGAGACCCTGTCGATGTGTCCGGGTGCCAGGCGCGGACTCCCTGGGGGAAGTCGCGTCCATGACGTCCCGCGCAATCACGCATCGTCTGTGTTTGTTATTGAGATGATATTCTGGGTTACCCTGGACACCCCCTTTTCCAAGGAGTCGCCCATGAAGTCTCGTCTGTTGGTCGTCGTGGCAAGCCTGACGCTGGGGCTCTTCTCCGCGTGTGGCGAGTCTTCTCCCGACTCCCGAGTGATGGAGCCGGGACAGGTGGAGGCCGGGCTCGAGCAGTGCCCATGCGGGGGCAGTTGGCCGTGGTGCGAGCCCTGCGCCTACATCTGCGGCGACAACTTCTGTGACACCGCACACGGGGAGAGCAGCTCCACCTGTCCCGAGGACTGCGCTTCGGTGCCCACTTGCGGTGACGGCCTCTGCAACAACGGGGAGACGACCTGGTCGTGCCCGTCCGACTGCCCTGGCACCTCGTGCGGGGATGGGATCTGTAACGGGGGAGAGACGACGTCGACGTGTCCCGGCGACTGCCCCAGCAACTCGTGCGGTGACGGCCTCTGCAACAACGGTGAGCATGGGTGGTCCTGCCCCATCGACTGCCCCAACACGCCTCCGTGCGGTGACTTCATCTGCTCCACGGGTGAGCCGACGTGGTGCCCCCAGGACTGCCCGCCCATGTGCTCGACGTGCCCGCAGGAGCCTCAGGGCTGAAGGGCTGACCTTCCCTGAGTGACAACCTCGCCGTGCCCGGAGTGTGGCCGGGCGCGGCGGGGCGGATTTTCCCGGGACACCGCCGCGGGGGCGGCCTCTAGGATGCGGGGCTCCCGCCCGCAGCCCGTGAGACTCCATGAACACTCCTCGCCGTCACGACTCCCCGCTGACAGCCGTGTCCCCGCCGCCCGCCGCCGTGAGCCCTGGTGCTCCGGGCGTCCTCGACTGGCTCGCGAGGGCCGTGGGCCTGGTGGTCGCGTGGGTGGGGGTCGCTGGCGCGGTGTTCGGGGTGATGGGGCTGGCGGTGGGCGTGGTGGGAATCGTTTCGCCGGATGAAGGGAAGAAAGCCTCGGACGGGTGGTTGGTTCTGGCGCTGGCGGTCGTGTTCGTGGGTGTGGGGGTCTTCCTGTGGAAGAAAGGCATGGCGCCGTCCCGGACGGCTCGGCGCCGGGAGCAACTGCGTGGCTTCATCCGAGCACAAATCCGGCTCCGCGCGAGCGACGCGGCCCTTCACCTCAAGGTGTCCGAGGACGAGGCGGATGCGCTGCTCACCGCGCTCATCGCCCGTCACGAGGTGGACCTCGTCTACCTGGCGGAGTCGCGCGAGTACGTCCACCGGGACGCGCTGGAGCGGGCGCAGAGTGTCGGCAGCAGGTGTCCCTCGTGTGATGCCCCGGTGGGCGCGGACAATGTTCTTCCAGGAGACAAGGTCGTCTGCTCCTACTGCGCGGCCCCCTTCATGGTGGCCTAGAAGTCGCCAGCACGTCCTCGCAATCGATGGTCACAGCTCGCCGTAAGGGTCGGCGTCCTTCGACGCATGGCCAGGTCCCTGGGAGGGGTCGATGAGAAGAGTGTTCGGAGCGGTAACAGCCGCCGCGTTCCTCGGGTGCGCGGCATCACACGAAGCCCAGAAGCCCGAAGCCCCACCC
>NZ_JABUMQ010000191.1:0-21870 GCF_013336645.1 Myxococcus sp. CA039A
GCAGGGCGCCCTGGTGCTGTTCGACGGGGTGCTCAAGCCCGAGCACGCGCAGTGGCTGCGGCGCGAGCCTCCCGCCCTGCTCCTGGCCACGCGCGAGCGGGACGGCGGGCCCTCCATGTGGGAGGTCCGGCTGTTGGGCGCGCTCTGGAAAGAGGGCTCGCTGCTGCCGGAGCAGGCGGAGGTGTCGCGCCATCCGCTGCGCCGCATGGTGGACATCAACACGGCGGCCACGGCGGCAGCCGTGGCGGTGAGCGACGCGCAGGGCAGCCGCGTCTCGGCGGGGCTGGTGGCGGACGTGGTGCATGAAATCGCCGTCAACGCGCTCCTGGATGCGCCGGTGGATGCGCGGGGCGAGCCTCGCTACGCGCACCGCCGCACCGAGGTGCGCGAAGTGGAGGCGGAGGACGCCTGCGAGCTGGTGTTCGCGGTGGAGGACGGCCGGATGTGGCTGGAAGTGGCGGACCGCTTCGGCGGCCTGCGGCCGGGCTCGTTCGCCCGGGCGCTGGAAGGGTGGGGACAGCGCGTGAAGGTGGATGCGTCTGGTGGTGGAGCGGGTCTTGGATTGCGTCGCATCCTCGAGCACTGCGACACGGTGGCGGTCCGGGTGACCGCTGGCCGGGAGTCGCGAGTCGTGTGCGTGGTGGACCTGGGAGACGCGCGCCGCCGCGCGGCCCAGCCCAAGTCACTGATGTTCTGTCTGCATGAGGTCAGGGCCGGTGGATAGCCAGGGTTCCAACGCCATCATCAGCCGGCTCCGCGTGGGTACCATCACCCACGTCCGGATTGCTGGTGTCATCGACGAGACCTTCCCGCTGACGTCGACCCATCCGGAGCTCACGGGGCTCCTGGTGGTCGACCTCGGCCGGGTGGAGCGCATCAGCTCCTTCGGGGTCCGTCGGTGGATTGAATTCGCCGCGAAGCTGCCTCCGGGCGCGCTGGGGCTGTACGTCGTGCATGCGCCCCCCGTCGTGGTGGATCAGCTCAACATGGTGGAGGGCTTCGCGGGCGTCGCGCGCGTGCTCTCCGTCCTCGCCCCGTACACCTGTCGCACCTGCAACGAAGACCGGATGCGGGTGGTGAATCTGGTGGACGAGGCCCAGGTCATCGCCGAGGAGCGCGCGCCCGAGCACACCTGTCCCGTCTGCTCCAACCCGCTGGAGTTCGCGGACCTGCCGAGCGAGTTCTTCGACTACGCGCGCCGTCAGCAGTTCGGCACCGTGGACCCGGTGGTGATGCGCTACCTGCGCGCGAGCATGCCGACGGAGCAGTCGGAGCTCCCGCAGCACCTGAAAATCGTCCAGGACGACGTCACGTTCATCTCGCTGGCCAGCACGCTCAAGGGCGACCTCAACGTGCGCAGGCTCGCGTCCGGGCTGGAGGGGCGCGCCGCGTTCGACTTCAGCCACGTCAGCAAGGTGGAGCCGGAGGCGCTGCCCAAGCTGGAGCAGGTGCTGGACACCGCGGCGCAGGGCGCCCAGGTGGTGCTCTGCCGCGTGCCTCCGCCGGTGCTGGCGGTGCTGGCGCGCTCGTCCAAGCTGATGCCGGGCCGGCTGGCCACGCTGTGGCTGCCGTGCGAGTGCCGCAACTGCGGCCAGGTGAGCCACCAGCGCATCCAGGCGCACGAGTACCTGGCGCAGTTGCGTGCGCACCAGACGACCATCTCCATCGAGTGCCCCATCTGCGGCGGCAGCGCCCAGGTGCCGCACATGCCACAGCTCCAGGGGTTCCTGGCGCGCGTGCAGCTGACGGACCGGCCCCTGGAGGACATCGAGGCGTTGGAGCCGCGCGCGCTCAGTCAGTACCTGTTCGGGTCCACCAACATCGACCCGCAGGCCAACAAGGGCTCGCCCACCGACATCTCCAACTCGCTGGGCAGCACCAAGCTCAACATCATCCGACGACTGGGCCAGGGCGGCATGGCCGAGGTCTTCCTCGCCAAGCAGGTGGGCGTGAAGGGCTTCGAGAAGTTCGTCGTGATGAAGAAGATCCTCCCGCAGTTCGCGCAGAACCCCGAGTTCGTGGACATGCTGTTCGCGGAGGCCCGCGCCAACGCGCGGCTCACGCATCCCAACGTCGTGCAGACCTTCGACGTGGGCGTGTCCGACGGCGTCGCGTACATCCTGATGGAGTACGTGCGCGGGCCGGACATGAAGCGGCTGGTGAATGAGCTGCGCCGCAAGGGCATGGCGCTGCCGCTGGAGCACGCGCTGCGCATCGTCGCGGAAGTGGCCGCGGGGCTTCACTACGCGCACGCCTATGTGGACCCGGCGGGCATTCCGCACCCGGTGGTGCACCGGGACGTCAGCCCCCACAACGTCCTCATCTCCCTGGACGGCGCCATCAAGCTGAGTGACTTCGGCATCGCGAAGGTGGCGGGCGAGGAGAACACGCAGGCGGGCGTGCTGAAGGGGAAGATTTCGTACATCTCCCCGGAGGCGGCGTCGGGCCGTACGCTGGACGCGCGCAACGACGTCTTCGCGCTCGGCGTCGTGCTCTTCGAACTGCTCACCGGACAGCTGCCGTTCCGCAGGGACCACGACGCGGCCACGCTCAACGCCATCGTTCGAGACCCCGCGCCCGTCCCCTCGCAGCTGCGTCCGCAGATTCCGCAGGACGTCTCCGACCTCGTCCTGCGCGCGCTCGTGAAGGACCCGGCGCGCCGCACTCCGTCCGCCGCGGCGATGCGTGAGGAAATCGAAGCGGTGATGGCGCATCACCGCCTCAACTCGTCTCCGGCGGCGGTGGCCCAGTTCTTCAAGGACACGCTCGGCGACCGGCTGGTGGAGTACGCGCCCTCGTCCGCGTCGGGAACAGGCAGCCATCCCAAGCCCGTCCCCACGGGCACCGGCACGGGCAGTGGCAACGTCGGCAGTGGCGACATGGTGGCCCCCAGCGATGGGAAGACGCCGAACCGGGGCACGAGCAGTGGCCCGAAGCCGACGACCGCGGGCAGCGGCAACATCCCGCGTCCGACGGGGACGGGCAGCGGCAATGTGTCCGCGCCGCCCGTTTCGTCCAGCGGCCCTCGTCCCGCGCCTGTCGCCCCCCGGCCCGCGACGCCGCCTCCCGTGGCCCCGCGTCCTCCGACGCCGCCTCCCGTGGCGCATCGTCCTCCGCCTCCTCCTCCAGCCCTGACGCCGCCGTTGCCGATGCTCCCGGAGCTGGATGCCTCGGACCGGACCGAGGTGGTGTTGCTGCAGGGGAATGTGCCGCCGCCTCCCGCGCCTGCCCGGCCGGCCCCCGCGCCGCGTCCGTCGCAGCCGGGACACACCGCGGTGCCCGCGCCCCAGCGGCCTTCCTCGACGACGGTGCCTGCGGCGGGTGTGGCGCCTCGCCCCGGGCAACCCAGGCCTTCTTCACCGACGCATCAGAGTCCTGTCGCCGCGCCGCGTCCTCCACCTCCGGTACAGGTGCACGCGGTGCCCGCGGCGGCGGACGAGTCGGAGCGGCGCTCGTCGCTGAAGTGGGCGGCCATGGGTGGCGGCCTGCTGCTGGTGGTGGCCGTGGTGGCGGTCGTGCTGCTGCGCGGCTCCGACTCCATGTTCCGCAACCTGGAAGAGGGCGAGCACGTGTACGTCGGCGGCGTGCGCCTGGAGTCTGGCGCGCAGACGCTGCCGGCACCGCCCTCGGGGCCGTTGCTCATCGCCACGGCGGTGGACGGCAAGCTGCGGCGGTTCGGCACCACGCAGCTGCGCGAGGACATCGACGTGCGCACGCTGGCGGATGCGATGCCCCAGCCGGGGACTCGCGGGGTGCTGAGCGTGGCGAGCAGCGCTCCGGGCTGCCAGGTCCAGGTGGATGGTGCTCCGCTGCCCAACCGCACGCCGGTGAACAAGGCCTCCATCGAGGCCGGCAGGGAGCTGGAGGTGGTGGTGAGTTGTCCTGGCGCCGCGAGCAAGCAGTGGGTGCTGGCGGTGCCGGGGCAGGAGATTGTCCTGACGGCTCAGCAGCACGACTGAACGGCTGGCCTCGGGCCGCCTTCGGGCGCCCCACGAGGTTGAAGGGCATGTGACCCATGAAGGGCTGGACCTTCTTTCCTCACCTCGTCGTGCGGACGACGGGTTTCCCATTCGACTGGTTGGAGCGGTTGGGATGCCCGGAGTCGGCGGCGTGGGCGCGTCGTCTCGAAGCGGAGCGGCGCGGGCTGGAGGCGCTGCGAGCCCAGGGGCCTCGCGTGCGCCGCCCTCCGCGAGAGCTGCTGGCGGCACTCAAGGCGGGGCGACCCGTCAACACGGAGGGCCTGGAGTCTCCCGAGCGCTTCGCGGAGTGGAATGTCCGCGCGGCGGCGGCCCAGGAGGCCGAGGCGGGTTTCGCGGAGGCGATGGAGCGCGAGCTTGCGGCGGTGGAGGCCCAGGCCGTGGCCCTGTGTCGCGAGCCGCGCTTCCTGGAGGCCGTGGCCAGCTCCAGTCCGCCGGTGGCCAAGGACCTGCTCGCGGGACGAGAAGGCTCGCGGCTCCGACGGCAGGTCGCCAGCTATCTGCAGCGGCTGTGCGCGAAGAACGAGACGATGGGCTTCTTTGGCCCCATCAACTACGGCCGTGTGGACCCGTCCGCTCCCACGGGCGTGACGTTGCGCTGGTCCGGTCCCGAGACGCTGGTGGGGCGCAACACCTTCGCGGCCTCGTGGCTGGTGCAGGGGTTGGTGCGAGCCATCGCGTTCGACCCCGACATCGCTTCGTGGCTGGTGCCGCGCCGCAAGGCATTCGCGGAGATGCCCGCGCGCAAGTCGGGCCCCACGCCGGAGAGCGCGGAGGAGCTGCTGCCTCGGTTGGTGGAGCTGGCGGATGGGACGCGCACGTTGGCGGCCCTGGCCTCGTCGCTGGGCGTGGCGCCCGGTCTGGCCCGCGAGGCGCTGCGGTTGGGCTGTGACAAGTCGCTGCTCACGCACCAACTCGAGGTGCCCTCCGCGGTGCACCATCCCGTGGATGACCTGGCCGAACGTGTCGCCGCCCTGCCGAGCGGGGGGGCCCGACGTCACGTCGAGGGACTGAGCGCGCTGCTGGAGCTGATGGGGCGCTACGGCGCGGCGGACGCGAGCGGGAAGATGTCGCTCCAGGATGCCTTCGCGAGGCGGGCGAAGGAGCAGTGGGGCGTGGCTCCTCCGACGGAGCGAGGGCCCGCGTCCGAGTCGCACAATTTCTACCAGGACCGGCTCGCGCTTCGGGAGGAGTGCGGAGGCGACTTGCGGCTCGAGGTGGGCGGCGAGCGTGCCCGGGAGCTGGGGACCCGCATGGAGCCGGCGCTGGCGTGGATGGCCGAGGCGGCCTGGCGCACGCGAGACGCGGCCCGCGCGGCGGTGGCGCAGAAGGTGGGCTCGCGCACGGTTCCCTTCTGGAAGGTGGCGGCGGCCAGCGCGGACCTGCCGGTGCCGCTGGACACCTCCATGGCGGAGTTGCTCGCTCAGTCGATTCCGAGCGCGGACGCGCGCACCGTCGAGCTGGGTGCGGTGGAGCCGCCCGCCTGGGACATGGCTCGCGCACTGCCGCTCGTCACGTCGGTGGATCTGCTCGTTGGCGCGAAGGACGTGGAGGCGTGGGGGCAGGGCGACTACACGCTGGTGATGGGAGATATCCACGACACCGCGCTCGTGTGGGGCTGGGCGCTCCAGTTCCATCCCGCGCGCGGCAAGGTGGAGAGCGCGATGGTGAGAGCGCTCGGTGCGCTTCCTCGCGCGATGCCGCTGGTGACGGTGCTGCCCTCGCGTCGCACGGGGCTGTTGCCCTCGGAGTTTCCAGGGCCGGTGGTGGAGCTGGGCGGGGTGAGTTCCCGCGCTTCCGCGTGGCGGATTCCCCTGGATGACCTGTTCGTGGAGAGCGACGGGAAGAGCGCGCGGCTGGTGTCGAAGCGGCTCGGCTCCGAGGTGTGTCTCTACAACGGCGAGCTGGAGAGCGCGGTGCATACGGCGTTCTCCCTCCCGCGCATCCGTCCGCTGCGGGTGTCGCTGGGAGCGCACACGCCCCGCGTGACGCTCGGTGGGGTGGTGGTGCAGCGTGAGCAGTGGCGGCTGGACGCGGCGGCGTGTGAGGCGTTGCTCGCGTGCAAGGATGACCGATCGAGGCTGCGGGTCGCCGTGGGCCTGTGGGATGCGCGGGGCCTTCCCGAGTGTGTCTTCGCGAAGTTCAAGGGGGAGCGAAAGCCCGTGCTGGTGGACGTGCGCAGCCCGCCCTTGCTGCGCGTCTTCCTCAACCTGCTGGAGCAGAAGGAAGAGGTCATCCTCTCGGAGATGTTGCCCGGGCCAGAGCAGCTCTGGCTCCGAGGTCCTGGAGGGCGCCACACCGTGGAGCTTCGCTGCACGTTGATGTGGGGAGGCCCGAGGGCCGGCGCACCTCCGACGTTGGAGGAGGGGAGATGAAGTGGCTGGTGCTACCGCCACACCGGGACGTGACGCTCGTTCCGGAAGTCCCCGAGGGGTGGCACCTATTGGACCTGGCGAGGGACTTCGTCCGCCGGGTCTTCTCCGCCGAGTCGGTGGAGGCGGAGGCCCTGGCCCGCGAGTCGTCGCCCCCGTCACCGCAGGCGATGCGCGAGCTGCTCCTGCTGCGAGTCGCGCAGGGACTTCGCGACAGAGGCCCCATCCCGGAGCTGCGGGCCCTGGGCGCGGTGCTGACGGCCATCTCCGGCCCGCCTCACGGTGTCCACCTGCGGTTGGATGATGTGGAGCTGGAGTCCGGCACGACGGAGCGGAGCGGGGATGTCCAGCGTGTGGCGGGGTTGCCCGCGTCGTACTCGGATGACGTGGCGGGTGTCCTCGCGCGCTTCGAGGAAGCGGAGTGTGTCCGCGTGTGGCTGGAGCGAGACCTCCAGCTTCCCGCCGCGGTGACACTCGCGCAGGCGTGTCCGGCCCACGTCGCCCTGGAGGTCGCGGGGCCCTTCGGCTGGGCGCATCGCAAGGTGCTGGCGCGGATGCCGGCCTTCCGGCGCGCCGCGTTTCCAGAACACGTGCCCCCGCTGCGCTGGCGGGTGGTTCCGCTGGACGGTGCCCCTGGCGCTGACGATGTCCTGTGGGTCCCCGATGGGCTGGGGCTGGAGGTCATCGCTCCCTACCCATGGGGCGATGAGCAGGACTGGGCATACCTGGAGGCACCGCCCGCCGGTGACGCGGAACCGGAGGCGCGGCGAAGCGCGGGCTGGCTCGGTGCCTGCTTTCTGAAGGATGTGCGCGCCTTCACCGGGGGGGCACGCTGGGCGGGCCACGTGTCGCTTGGCTCACTCCTGGCGGCTGACGTGCTCGTGGAGAGCGGCTGCCAGACGGTGGTGGTGGGCTTCTGCCTCATCGAGAACGGCCGGGTGATGGACATCGACCGCCGGTTCATTCCGGTGGAGCAGCTCGTCCAGGGCTATCAAGCCCTGAAGGCTGCGGGCGTGCGGGTCGTCGCGGAGTGGTGGGTGGGCGCGCCGGGTGTGGACGAGGAGTCCCTGGACGTCACGCTGGCAGCGCTGGAGGGCGCGCGCTTCTTCGACCAACTCGCGGGGGTGCGCCCGTTCCACGCGTCGGTGGAGCGCATCGCTCGAGTTCGTGACCTGGGGCGATGGTGGGGACATCCTGGTGACCCTCCGGCGGACCGGGACTTGTCCCGCAGTCGCCCCATTGAAAAGCCCGGCACGATTCCCGGGGCACGCCTGCCCTCCGTGCTCGCCTCGTTGGCGAGCCGCCTGCTGAGTCGCGCCCCGCTCAGTCCGGGCCGGGTCGCGGCGGCCTTCATGCTCGCGCCCGCAGCTCCATTGCTTGGCGACGACACCGCGCATGAAGCCGCCGCGCCTCTGGTGCTAGTACGCGCGACGAATACCGCGCATGGCGCTGCCACGCCCGCAGCTCCAGAGCCCGGCAAAGACACCGCGCATGAAGTCGCCGCGACTCCAGCGCCTGTACGCGCGACGAATACCGCGAATGGAACTGCCACGCCCGCAGCGCAGACCTCGCACGAGGTCGCCGCGACTCCAGCGCCTGAACGCGCGACGAATACCGCGCATGGAGCAGCCACGCCCGCGGCGCAGACCTCGCACGAAGTCGCCGCGCCCGTGGTTCCAGCGCCCGCGAACGAAGCCGCCGCGCTCATCCGGCTGGACGCGGACTGCGCGGTGGTGCGGCTGCCGGCATCGCTCGATGGCGCCCCGAAGCCCACGTGGTACGCGGCGAACCTGCGCACCGGTGTCGTGCTCGCGATGGATGCGCGCCTCGCGCCGGTGCTGTCCCGACTGACGGTGCCCACCACCGCGTCGGTCGCGCTGGGAGCGGTGCCGGAGGCGCAGCGAGCGAAGCTGGTCGAGACGTTGGTGACGAAGTCCATCCTGGAGAGGACGCACGGATGAGCGAGCGCTGGACCTTGGGCGAGGTGTTCGTGCTCCGGCACGCCGGCTTCCCATTCGATTGGCTGGAGTCGCTCGGGTTCTCCGACGAGGTGCTGGGCGAGGCGAACCTGCTGCTCGACGACGAGCGGGCGCTCCTGGACGCGGTGCGCGCCGAGGGCGACGAATCGGGGGCGAAGGCACTCCAGGATTCGTTCGAGCAGGGCCGCGTGCCCACGCTGAAGTCCCGCCACGGCCAGACGAGTCGTGACGCGCTGGAGCGCTATCGCGTGAGGCGCGAAGCCCTTCAGGCTCGGTATGCGAATGAGCGCACGGACCTTCGCTTGAAGCTGCGAGAGCGCGCGGCGGACCCCGCCATCCAGGAGGCCGTGTTCCTCTCCAGTCCGGCGATGTTCGACAACGTCTGGGCCCGCTACCTGCGAGGGGGCGAGCAGAAGGACACGTCCGACGCTCGCCGCGTGGACCGACAGGTCTACACGTACCTCCAGCGCTTCTGCGCGAAGAACGAGACGACCAGCTTCTTCGGGCCCATCTCCTACGGCGAGCGCACCGACGCGGATGACTTCGACGTGCGCACGGTGGCGAGCGGCGACACGAGCCGGCGCACGTTCTTCTCCTTCTGGGCGGTGACGGAGTTGGCGCGCGCGGTGGGGCGCGAGCGGACGCTGCGGCCTCACCTGCCACTGCGCCTCAACCCCCTCTTCACGGTGTCCCCGGGCCGCGCCGCGTGCGAAGCCCTGCAACTGGAGGTGCCGCTGGCCGAGGGCGCCGAGAAGCTCCTGGCCGTTCTGCGAGCGCATCCGACGCCCGCGGCCGCCGCGCAGGTGCTTGGCCTCGCGGTCGAAGAGGTGATGCGCGCGGCCCTGCCCCTGGTGAAGGGCGCGTTGCTGCTGTGGGGCCTGCCGTTCCGGCCCAACGACTTCACCACCTTCGAGAGCGTGCGTGACTCCGTCGCGGCCCTGCCGGCGCTGGAGGCCCGCGCACTCTGGTTGGCACGGTTGGACACACTCTCGCGCCTGAAGGCCGAGTTCGAGACCGCGGACCTGACGCGTCGTCGCGCCTTGTTGCCGGAGCTGGAGGCCCTCTTCACGGAGGCCACGGGCAAGCCCGCGCGGCGCGGTGACGGTCAGGTGTACGCGGACCGGCTCATCATCTACGAGGAGGCCAGCTCTCCTTTTCGCCTGCGCTTCGGCCAACGCTTCACGGAGGAACTCGAGTCCGCGCTCACCGGTCCCCTGGAGCTGTCCGCGGCCTACGGCGAGCGCGTGCAGCAGGGCTTCCGCGAGCAGGTCCGCGACGCGCTCGGCACCGACGAACGGCCGGTGGACCTCCTGGAGTACGCGGTCCGACTGCGTCCCGACCAGGTCACGGGCAGCCGCTTCTCTCCCGTGCCTCCGGTGTTGCTGGACGAGGATTCCTCACGGGCGCGCTCGCTGCCGGTGGACTTCCTGGGCACGTCCACGCCGGGCGGCCGGTATGCCCTGCCGGATGTCTGCCTCGCGTCGAAGGGGGAGGGCGCCGGGTTCGAGGTGATGCTCGCGCGCGTGCACCACCACCTGATGCTGCGAAGCTGGCTGAGCGCCTTCTTCCCGTCGCGGGAGCGGTACTCGGCGGTGGCCTCGCGTTGGCTGGACGCGGACCCCGCGGCACGTGGACTGGTGGGCCTGTCCATCCGCCGTCGCAACAAGGGCTTCTACGTGTTTCCCGGCCGGCGCCTCGTGTACGCGGTGTCGGACGTACTGGACGTCGAGGACGGCGCGATGACGCCAGCCGACGTGAAGGTTCTTCCGACGTCGCAAGGGCCGGTGCTGGTGGACGGGAAGGGTGAGCGGCTGCACCTGTACCTGCCCCTGGATGACTTCTCGTCCTATCCGCCCTTCGCCGCGCTGGCGCATCCCCAGGTGCTCCATGCCCCGCTGCGCACGAAGGGCAGCCACCTGCCGCGGCTGAGCATCGGCGGCGCGGTGTACCAGCGTGAACGCTGGGAGCTGACCTCGGAGAAGCTGGCGCGCCCCACCGGCTTCGACCTCTTCCTCGCCGCGCAGCGCGAGCGGCGGACGCGCGGGTGGCCTCGCTTCGTCTTCATGCGCAGCTCCAAGGAGCGCAAGCCCTACCTCATCGACACCGCGAGCCCCTTCGCCCTGGACCTGCTCTCGCACCTGTCGCGCGAAGCCGAGCGGCTGTCGGTGGAGGAGATGTACCCGGCCCCCGCGCAGCTCTGGCTCAAGGACGCCCGGGGTCGCTACACCTGTGAGCTGCGCATGCAGTTCACTCGCTGGAGCGAGGGCACCCCTCCGCTTTGACATCCGAGGCGCGTCCGCGAACAGAATGGGGCAAAGCCACGGCCAGCCACACTGGAGAGCCCATGTCCGGAGAGAACACCGTCGTTCCTGAGACTCGGAAGCTGAAGCGCCCCGTGGAGGAGATTCGCGCGGAGCTGCTGGTCGACGCGGACGTGAAGGAGCAGGCGCGCCTCCTCCAGATTTCCGTCGAGGCCTACGTCGAGAAGATCCTCGACTACGCCCAGCACCCGCAGAAGCAGATGCCGCTGCAAATCACCCTCGACGGTGACCTCAAGGCCAAGGACCCCAAGGCCGCCACCGTGGCGGAGATTCAAGACCATCTGGACAAGCTCATCAGCGGCGAGGTGATCATCAGCCGCGCGCAGATGCGCGACGGCTTCAGCGCGGGACAGGGTGACGACCGCTACAAGGCCGCGCTCGCCTCGGACGCGGTCCTCAAGGGCGCCCCGGAATCCCGCGGTGGAACGCCTCCGCCCCAAGACCCCCGGAAGGGTTGATCGCCTGATTTATCGGCGGCATTTCTCCCCGGGTGCCGACAAGGTGGGATGTAAACCCACGGAATCGCGGGGACTTTGGCGGACGGTGGGATTTGTTCCAGGCCCCACGGAACTTCGGGAGCGGTGGACCGATAACTCCACTGTCAGGCTGGCTCGCGGCGGACGCGGAGCGATGCCAGACCTCGGGAGATAGCGACCATGGGGCTCTTCAAGGACGTTCTCGGCAAGGCGCTGGACATCATCAAGCCGGCCCTCACGGCCATCAACCCCGCGCTCGGTATCGCGGCGGGCTTCGTCAGCGGCCTGATGAAGGGCGAGAACCCCCTCCAGGCCGGCCTCGGCGCCGCCATGGACATGTTCCCTGGGGCGAGTGTCGCGAAGAACCTGCTGAACAACTTTCCCGGTAAGTCCCTCCTCGAGGGCATGGGCGGCAACAGCCTGGTGAGCGGTCTGCTCGACAAGGTCTCCAAGCCGAGCCAGGTCACCGACCTGCTCACCGACGTGATGAAGGCGAACACGGAGAAGGGCCTGTCGGAGCAGAGCCTGAAGAACGCGCAGGAGCTGTTCGCCAAGCGCATGGCCGAGACCGCGGTCGCCTGATTCACGCGGTCGACTTCACTTTCGCCCTCCCCCCCGGGCGCCGCACCCTGAAGCAGGGTCGGCGCCCTTCGTGTATTCAAGGGGCAACCCCTCGCATTGCCTTGGTGAGTCTCGCGGATGAGTTCCAGCTCGGATGTCGTGGTCCTGGGTGCCGGTGTGGTGGGGCTGTCGGCGGCGAGGCGGCTGGCGGCCACCGGGGCGCGCGTGACGGTGCTGGACGCAGTGGACCCCGGCGGCAGGGGTTCCCGCGCTGCCGCGGGTGTGGCGATTCCGTCCGTGCGCCTCTACGACGACCCGGCCATGCTCGCTTTCTCGCAGGCGGGAAGGGCGACGCTGGCGGACGAACTGGCCTCTCTTCCGGAGGGCCACCTGCTGCGCCGGGGCCAGGGCATCCTGCGCATCGCCGCGGATGCGAAGGGGCGTGACGCGCTCGCCGAGCGCGCGGCCCGACATCCGGACGAACTGGGCACGTGGGTGGATGCGGCCCGATTGGTGGAGCTGGAGCCCGCGCTGGAGGGAACGCCGCTGCTGGGCGCGTTCGAGTCCGCGCGGGGCCACATGGTCGACACGGAGGGCTACGTCAACGCGCTGCTGGGCGCGGCGCTGCGCGCGGGTGTGCGGCTGCGGCTCGGTGAGTCCGCGCGGTCCGTGGAGGAGACCGCCGACGCCGTGGTGCTGCGGACCGACCGCGAGACGCTGCGCGCGGACCAGCTCATCGTCAGCGCGGGGCCGTGGTCATCGACCTTCCCGGGGCTGCCACCGCTGCCGCTCAAGCCGGTGCGTGGGCAGATGCTGGTGGTGCACCAGCCGGGCCTGTCCCTCTCTCGCGTCGTCTCCGGGCCCACGTACCTGGCGCCCTGGCGCGCGGGAGAAATCGTCGTCGGCGCCACGGAGGAGGACGTCGGCTTCGTGGAGAACGTGACGCCCGCGGGCCTGCTGCACCTGAGCGCCACCGTGGCGAAGCTCGCGCCGCGTCTGCGGGAGGCTCGCTTCGTGCGCGCCTGGGCGGGCTTGCGCGCGGTGACGCCGGATGGTCGCCCGTACCTGGGCCGCTACCCGGGCACTCAGCGCACCTTCGTCGCCACGGGCCTGGGAGGGCAGGGCATCCTCACCGGCGCCCACGCGGCGACCGTGCTCGTGGAGCTGGTCGCGTGGGGACGAACGGAAATCGCCGCGCCCTTCGCGCCGAGCAGGGCGTCGTCGTTGAACGCCGTCGTCGAAGAGCGTCGCTAGTACAGGCTGACCGAGTCGAAAGGCCGGTTCAGCTTCGTCCGGGGGCGGGGCAGCAGGGCTTGCACCGCCGCGGCGTCGCCTCGTCCCAGCGCGTCGACCAGGGCTTGCGTCTCCTTGGGCCACGTGGAGCTGGCGCGGGCGCAGCGCAGGGCCTCGGACCAGTCCGAGCGTCCGGCGGCCAGGGCCAGCCCCGCGAGGCTCTCCGCTGCCTTGAGCGGCTCGCCGATTTCGCGCGCGTGTTGCTCCGCGCGCGCGTACCAGTCCACCGCCGAGTCCATCTTCCCGTCGTCCAGGAACATGCGCCCCAGCTCCGAGGCGATGACCTGTCGGTGGAAGGAGTCCTTCAGGGCCTCCGCGCTGGCATACGCCTGTGTGAAGTGCTCCACCGCCTCCGCGCGTGCTCCCGAGGCGAACTCCAGCCCCGCCAGCCGGTAGCGATGGTGCTTGGAGAAGTTGACGCCCCACTTCTCGCTGATGCCCTCGAAGCGCCGCCACGTGGCGATGGCGTCGGAGAACTGCCGCGCCGACTCCTGGAGGTAGCTGGCGTTGGAGATGAGGTTGATCTTCAGATGCGTGGCGCTCGCGTCGTGCA
Organism: Myxococcus sp. CA039A; assembly: GCF_013336645.1. Taxonomy (NCBI): domain Bacteria; kingdom Pseudomonadati; phylum Myxococcota; class Myxococcia; order Myxococcales; family Myxococcaceae; genus Myxococcus; species Myxococcus sp. CA039A. The sequence goes on from NZ_JABUMQ010000191.1 coordinate 13,533, forward strand.
GGTCGCCCACGCAGCGCATGGCGAGCTTCTCCTCGACCAGCGCCTTGTCGAGCTTGCGCTCCTGGAACCACGTCAGCGCGCACACGTTGCGCAGCCAGCCCTCCTGGAGCGCGCGGTCCGGCGCGGTGCTCTTCGCCAGCGCGGCCACGCCCGCTTCCACCTCGACGCGCGCATTGGGGAGCTGGCCGAAGCGCTTGGTCAACGTCAGCGCGCGGAACATGTGCAGCCGCGCCACCAGCTCCGGAGGAATGTGGCACTCCAGCCCTCGGCCGAACGCCTCCATCGCCGCGTCGTGTGCGCCGGTGAAGACATGCACCACGCCCATGCTGCGGTGGAGCAGCGCCTTCAGCTCATCCACGTCGCCCAGGCTGCTCCGGTCGATTTCGATGGCGGGGGTGGAGAACCCCGTGTCCAGCACGTCCCACGCCTGGGCCACGCGCGAGGCGAGGTGCGAGTCCGGGTCTCCGTCCAGCAGCGCCAGGCCGTGCTCCGCGGCCAGCAAGGCGCCTTCATAGTTCGTGGTGAAGAAGCACTGACGGATGGCGAGGATGGCCGCCGCCACGCGCGACTCACGCGACTCCGAGCCATCCACCACGAGCCGCAGGTAGCGGCCCTCCAGGTCCACCGCCGGCTCTTCCCGACGCGAGGACACTGGACCCGGGCCCGACGCGTGGGGGACGCGCAGCCTGTCGCTCAGCGCATCCAGGTAGGCCTGCCGCCGTGACTCGAAGACGGCGGCGCCATGGGGACGCCGCATCCTCCAGCCGGTGAACAGCAGCGTCCCGTCCAGTCCGTCCAGCCGCGCCCACTCGGCCGCGCGCATCACCGCGCGCAGGCTGACCAGGTCACACTCTCCAGCGCCGTGGAGCACCAGGGGACGGCCGCTCACGCGCAGCGTCTCGACGATGGCGCGCGCGGCGACGGTGAGAATCCAGAATGCCTGCTCGGATTCGCGGTGGAGCCGACGCTCGGAGGGAGAGAGCGCCAGGTCACCCAGGTCGGCGGCCCCCTGGATGGCGCCCGGAAACAGCCGGTTCCACTCCGAGGGATGCGCGGCGGCCACGGCGCGGACGACCTCGGGAGCGGTCTCCTCGCAGGCACGGAGGACCTTCCTCAGTCCCCCAAAGGCGGTGGGCAGCGCCACCCCCACGTCCACTTCGATGGCCCGGGAAGGCAGCGCGGAGGGAACTCCCTGCTCCACGGACACTGCGAAGGAGACACCAAGTACAGCGGGTGGGGCGCTCACTGTGGGTCCTCGAGAGGGGGTCGAGAAGGCGTGCCTGCTGATTCTTCGACAGGCCCCACTTTCACATCCTCTTAGCAGTCGAGCAATCCACGGCCGACGTGTTCACTCAGAGTGAATGTCTCGGGAAGGCAGGGCGCGTCACAGGCCTCATTCCGCGGGGGCTGGAGCGGACAGGCCCTGGGTGTGATGGAGGATGAGTCGGGGAAGCCATCCGCCGAGCTTGCGACAATGTCTCAAGGCCGACAGGTCCATTTCCTTGTACGGCACGCCCCTCGCGCCTCGGCCGAAGTAGTGGATGACCCAGGCATTCTCCAGGAGCCATGCCACCTGGTCCTCGGACAGGCGGAGCTCGCCGGTGAAGCCGCTCTCGGAGGGCCAGTTGAGTCGCCCGGTGGGCAGCGATTCGACGAGGTGGTGATGGGTGCTGATGAGGCGGTTGCACACCGTCTGGTCCGTCCAGTGGTCCCACGCCTCGTCGGGGATGGCCATCATCGCGGAGAGCCAGTGCCGGGCGAAGGCGTCTCCTGGGGGACTGGCGCAGACCCCGGCGCAGCGGCGGCGCGAGTCCCAACACTCCTCGCCAATCGTGAAGCGCTCCACGTCGGGCAGCGGGCGCAGCGTCACGGTGTCGAACGCGTCCAGGTACCAACCGCCGTTCTGATGGAGCGCGAAGGCCCGCATGCGCCGTGAGGCGACCTCCGGCCGCGTCGTGCCCAACTGGGCGCTGAGCTGCGCCAGGTCCTCGAAGCGGGCACCGGGGAGCAGGGGTTGATAGCGGCGGATGCCCTGCTCATCGCAGTAGACGAACGTCCGGGCCTGGGGATTGTGCTTCATGGCCGAGCGGATGGCCGCGACGACGGTGGGGCGGAAGGCTCCACCGTGAAAGCAGAAGTTGAGGGCGGGCGTCATGTCGGGTTCAGGCCGCGAGGAGGGCGTGGATGGCGTCGAACGCATCGCCCATCAGCGAGCGCACCGTGTCGGTGGGATGGGGGTGCCAGTAGCGATGGTGAACGCGCTTGGGGTCCACATTCGCGTCATGGATGCACGCGACGAAGAAGGACGGGTCGTCGAGCACGAGGAGCTTGCGGGACGGGTCGCTCCAGAGGAACCGCGCGTCCTCTCCGATGTTGATGTCGGGGAATGGGTTCCGACTCCAGAAGGACTTCGTGTAGCAGAGCGTGTTGCCGGAGACCCAGGGGCGCTGGCCGGCGGGATAGACGTACTGCCAGGAGCGGTCCGTCGCGGGTTGGTGGTAGTAGACGCGCGTGAGCCCGCAGACGGAGGCGCCCGCGTCGAGCAGTGACGTGGCCTGATAGCGAAGGCGTCGAGGGGCGGACCAGTCGTCGTCGTCCCAGTGGACGATGAGTTCTCCACGCGCGGACTGACAGGCGAGGTTGCGCTTGGCTCCCACGGAGTGTCGGCGCTCCAGTCGCAGGTAGCGGATGCGCGGGTCCTCGGGCAGCAAGTCCTCCACGGCCTGGGTGCCATCGTCGACGATGATGAGCTCTTTCTCCGGCCAGTCCTGCGCGAGGAACCAGCGCACCGCCAGCGGGACGAACTGGCGCCGGTTGAACGTGGGCATGATGCAGGACACCGTGGGCCGAGCTTCGTCACGCGACGGGAGGACCGTGAGCCGTGGCTCATCGGTGCCGAGAGCGGCGGCGGCACGAGCGAGGGTGAGCGTGGGCTTCGCCTCTTCTTGCGTCCGCGCTGGAGGTGGCGTCGGGCTGGGAGCCACTTCCTGACGGGTGGCCATGGCGCGCTTTTCGAGCACGACCAGGGTGCCCGCGGTGTGGAGCGCGCGGTAGCGACCCTCATGGAGCAGCTCTCGCACGAGCCGCTTCACGCCGGGGAAGTAGTCGGCGCAGTCGTGGAAGGCGACCAGTCCTCCCACGGCGAGCCAGGGCTCCAGGTGGAGGAAGTCGGCCGACACGCTGGCGTAGTCGTGGAGCCCGTCCACCAGGAGCAGGGAGATGGGCTCGTTCCACGCCACGGTGGGCGCGTGTTGGTGGTGGACCTGGATGCGCGCCGCGAGCCCGGTCCGCTGGAGGGTGTGTTCGAGCTTCGCGCGCGTGGAGCCCATGTTCTGGAGGTTGCTTCCGCGAGCGCCCACGACACCGTCACCCGGGTCGATGGCGTGGATGGGCGGCGCGACTCCGAGCGCCTGCGCCACGCGGCCGAGCACGACGGTGGCCTTGCCGCAGTAGCTCCCCACCTCCACCACGGCATGCGTCGCGGGCAAGGAGGTCAGCGCGCGAGAGGTGGCGGCGATGAGCAGGTCTGCCTCGTCGTCGGTGAGCCAGCCTTCGACTTCGCGCATCTCCGCGAGGATGGGCCGCGTGAGCAGCAGCCCGGAAGACTCCGAGCGTGCCGCGTCCATCACCGGGGCTTCGCTTGAGGCGCGCGTGTCCGGCACGGCATTCCGTTCGCCGTGGGGCTTCGCGTCAGGCATCCCCGCGAGCGCGGAGGGGCTCTCATATCGTCCGAAGTGATTGCGCACATGGGCGCGCAGCGGGTCGTCGAGCTGGCGCGGGATGGGGTGTGCCCAGAACACGTTGGGCGTGGCCATCGCGGCGTCGAGCTGGGCGGTGGAGTACCGGACGCGATAGCGGACCACCTCGTAGTCACATGGGCTGGTGAGCACGCGGTGGCCGAGCAGGGCCGTGAGCGTGGGGAACAGCACCTCTTCGGTGGCCCAGATGCGCGAGCGGCGGAGGATGTCCTGGAGCTGCGAGTCGCGCTCGAACAGCGAGACGAGGTCCTGGGCCGCGTCGGCGCTGAAGACCGTGGACGGCCAGAACGTCCAATGGACGAACTGGGATTCTCCATTGGGAAACCTGCGCAGGAAGGGACGCCACAGGTCCACTTCGCGCCGCGCATGGACCGCGGGCGCCGTGCGAGCTCCCGGGCCGTGCGGCGCCTGCACGTTGCCCAGCAGGCCCGCGCCGGGATTCGCGGAGAAGAACGCGCGCAGGTGCTCGGAGTACCCGGGCCGCAGGCCCAGTTGGTCCGAGTCGACGATGGTCATCGCGTCGAACGGATGGTGCTCCCGCGCGAAGCGGAAGCAGTCGAGCGCGAAGTCGTGCAGCCAGCCCCACTTCATCGGCCGTGGGGTGGGGTGGATGACGGCGTTGAAGTGCTCGAAGGGAAAACCCTCGAGCAGCTTCGGGTTGTGCCCGCCGTTGTAGAGCAGGATGAGCGAGCTGGGGTCCAGGTGATGCAGGTTGCGCACGAGGTCGACGACGCAGTCGGGACGCTCGTGGACAAGGCAGGCGAAGATGTTTCGCATGCGGGAAACCTCCCGGGTCCTAGTCCTGCGTTTCCATCAGGTCGCTCCAGGTGGTGACACCTCCAAGCACCTGGCAAAGTTCCTGGACCTTGATGGCAAGGGTCGCGCCGCTCTCGAAAAAGTCCGTGTCGAATCGACCCAGGGAGATGAGCAGTCGCTCGGGTTCGGTGGCCCACCGCTTCACGTCGATTCGAGCGTCGGGCCAATCCCCCAATTCTTGGGCCAGCTCCGCGATGAGCGTGGGTGGGGCCTCGGCAACCTCCCGCTGAAGCTCGGGGGGCGTCAGGGCTCCACTTCGGAGCGCCTCCAACTGCTTGAGTACGACCTCCGCATGGGGAATGGCCGCGCCATCCAGGAAGTCCGCGACGACGAGACAGTCCATGGGTGGCTGTGAGGGCTCTCCTGTCCAACTGGAGTCACTCGCGAAGCTGCGTTTCAGTTCGAAGTCCGACCACGTGTGCTGGAGTGGCTGCGCGAGCTGAACCTCGACTTGCCAGTGGTCGTTCCAGATATCCTCCCAGTCGTCGGCATCCAGGTCGTCCGCCAGGTAATTCGTGGCGAAATGGCTCACGCGCCAGGTGGTGAACGCGGTGTTGGGTATTCCGAGGTCGCTGAGCATCTGCTCCACCATCTCCCGACTCCCCTGGTGGAGTTGTTTGACGGCGGTGGCGAAGACCGCGAAGCCCAACGTCAGTCCGTCGTCCTGCATCGCGGCATTCCAAAGAATGAAGTTTTCCATGGGACCCTCGGCTATGTGGCGCTACGGATCCTTCGGACCACGGAACCGCTCCGTCACCTTACGATTGTAACTGCCCTGGTTCTTGCCCGCGTTACAAGAGCCGCACATGACGATGAGGTGCGAGTCGTCGTCATACCAATTGTTCCGTTCGCCCTGAAGCATGTCGTTGCCCCCGCTGGGCTTGTTCCACTGGTCCACGACCTGCTCGGTGTGCTCGACCTCGATCTCCGAGCGGAGGAGCAGGGGTTTGTGGTTGGGCCCCAACTTGCCGGTGTTCTCGCAGCGATAGAGTGGCGCTCCGCTGGGAGATTTCGTCGGGGAGAGCGCGCGGCTGAGCATGTTCGCCAGGGGCTGCTTCCGGAACTTCTTCTTGTAGAACCGGTCTCGGATGACAATTCCAGGCGTGATCTCCATCGTCGCCTTGTCGACGTATTTGGAGACTTTCTTGAGGTCGTGCTCGTCTGTCTCGTCGCCTGGATTGACCTTGCCCTTGGCTCGGTACTTCGTACCCCCCGTCTTCTTCAGTTCGAGCGTCTTCAGTTTGTACTTCGTCTTGATGCCGGGCAGCTTGCCGTTGACGGAATTGACCGAGGCCTCGGGTTGAGAGAGGAGGGCGTTCGCCTCTCGCAGTGCGGCCTGAAGGTCGCGTTGCTTCTCCGCCGGTGTCCTGTTGTCCGGAGGCTGCTCCTTGGCTCCTCCGCCCCCGAACATCCGCTTCGCCAGGGCGACCAGCTTCGCCAGGACCTTGTCGATGGCGCGGTCCACCATCCCCTGCACCTTGAGGATGGTCTCCTTGATCTTGTCGCTGATGCCGCCCAGGCCGATGAGCCGCGCCAGGAAGCTGATGACCACGGGCACCGCGCGTCCCAACGCCTGCTCAATCCAGTTGGCCGCGCCGCCAATCGCTCCCGTGGCGATGGCGTGCACCGAGCTGATGATGGCCTCGATGAGCGCCATGATTTGACTGGCGCGCTCGATGAAGAACATCACCGTGTTGTAGATGGCGAGGACGGCCTGGATGATGGCGCCCGCTGGGTTGAACATGGAGATGATTTTCGTGATGGCCTGTTTGACGACGGTCTCGATGAGCCACGACTTCAGTGCCTCGATGACCATGTCCTTCAGGTTGCCGAGGTTCTCCTTCATCTGTTCCCACATCGCCGCGGGGCCAGACGTGACGAGGGTGCGCACCAACTCGAAGACCTTCTCCAGCAGGCCCACGGTGCGCTCGCCCAGGAGCTTCACGGCCTTGGCGCGCATCCGCTCATAGGTGATGCCCAGCACCGCGAGCACCAGCTTGAGGATGCTCGGCAGCGTCAGGTCCGTGGGGATGGGGATGCCTGCCTGCGCCAGCGCTCCGAAGAGCCACTGCATGAAGCCGCGAATCAGGTGGGCCTTGATGTTGCCCAGGAACTGCTGGACGCCCAGCTTGATGGCGGAGATGAGGTTGGACAGGAACCCGATGGGGTCCGCGAGGATGAGCTTGATGGTCTCCCAGCCCTTGCGGAGCAGGGCCATCAGCTTGTCCTTGAACTCGGTGAGGATCTTGATGACCTCGCCGATGGCGTCCGCCAGCTTCTTCAGTGCGCCGGCGTTCTCCTCCTCCAACTTCTTGAGCGCCGCGTCCGCCTTGTCGAACGCGTCCTTGTATTTCTGGGCCAGCTTCTGGGCCAGGTCGTTCTTCTTCGCGTCGATGCCGCTTCTCAGCTCGTCGAAGCGCTCGCCCACCGCCTTCTGGGCTTCTTGTCCCACGCTCTGCAAGTCGCGAGGGAGGCTGTCGACATAGGCCTTGATGGCGGCCTGTCCCTTGTCCACGTCGGCCTTGGCCTGGGCCAGCCGGTTGTCCACCGCGGTGGAGATGCGCACCGCGAGCGCGTCCATCTTCGAGGCGAAGCGCACGCGGGCCTGACCGAGGATGACCTTGATGCCCTCGGGCACGGGGCGGAACAGGTCCGCCACCCAGCGCGCCTTGCCCGTCAGGCCGCTGTAGCGGTCGTCCTTGAACTTCTCGATCTCACGGTCCGCATAGGACTTCATGTCCCCCAGGGCCGCCTCGGCGCCCAGGTCGAACATGCGCATGACGTCCGCTTCGAGCGTGGACAGCCGCGAGTCCACCCGTTGCTTCGTCTGCTGATACATCCGCTCGATGTTCGCGGTGACTTCCTTGCGCCGGGCCTCGTCCTTCTGCTTCGCCAGGAGCTGGCGCGTCTTCACCTTGCTGTTGCCGGACACGCGGACGCCGGCCATCTGCGCCACGCCGGCACGGGCGTCTCCGCCTGCCTTCGCCTTGGCCTGACCCAGGGTGCCTGTCTCACTCGCGCGGTACTTGCCGGGCGCGGCTCCGGCGGTCTTCTCCACCTGACCCTTCTCCGAAATCACCTTGGAGAAGCGCGGGTCATTCGCCTTCTTGAGCTGGTCGGGCGTCAGCTCCGCGTCCTTCATCTGCTGGTCGGCGTCCTGCTTGCCCTTCTCCAACGCCTGCACCGTGGCGTTCGGCTTGGGCGCGGGCATGGCCTCCGCGCCGTTGACCGGGAGCGACTCGGACGCGGGCTCGGAGGGCATCGCCGAGGACTGCCGGGCGGGCACGCTGCTGGGATCCGGAGCCGCCGCCGTCGCGGCCTCCGTGGGGCCCGTGGCCGCCTGCTTCGACTCGCTGACGCCTCCGGCGACGCTGTCCTTCACCTGCGCCGTCTCGTTGCCCTCCATGAAGCTGTCGGCGTCATCCAGCGTCTTCGGCATCGCCTTCTCGATTTCCGCGCGCAACATCGCGAGGAAACCGTTGGGCTCTGTCTTGGGCGCTTCCGCCGCCTTCATGGCGTCGACTTGATTGCCCTTCGCCCCCGCGAGCTGCTCGGTGGGCGGGGACACGGCGGCGGCCTGCGCCTCCGCGGCCTTCTGCGACGCGGGGGGATGCTTCTTCGTCTTGTCGGAGCTCTTCTTGAGCTGCTCGATGACCTTGCGGAAGCGCGGGTCCTTCTCCGCGTCACCGCCGACCTTGATGGCCGCGCCTCCTGGTGCCGCCGCGCTCGTGGCCCCCGCGCGCGCGGGCGCCGCTCCTCGCGCG